>NZ_JAVSCF010000245.1:0-9599 GCF_031932565.1 Streptomyces sp. B1866 | reverse complement strand
CTGTGGGAGAGTAGGACGCCGCCGAACTATCTTTGAGAAGAGCCCTGTTGGGAGCCTCTGGTTCCTGACAGGGCTCTCTTCTATTGTGTTCGCGGTCACCCGTTGTTCATATGGTGTGTGGAGCATGCGACTCATGGCGACTGCGGACGAGTTGAGGCACGAGCTGACACGGGCGGGCGTGGGTCCGGGCGACGAGGTGATCGTGCCGTCGTTCGGGACCGCCGAGGCCGCGGAGGCCGCCCTGCTCGTGGGAGCCCGGCCGGTGTTCGTCGACATCGACGCCGATACCTACTGCGTGGACCCCGCCGCGGTGGCCGCCGCGCTGACACCCCGTACCGGGGCCATCGTGCCGCTGCACACCTTCGGCCACCCCGCCGACATGGCCCGTATAGGCGAACTCGGCGCGGAGCACGGCGTGTTCGTGCTCGTCGGCGCTGTGCAGGAGGAGCCCGACGCCGAGACGGCCGAGCGGCAGGCGCACGCCGCCTACCTCACCGCCAAGCTGCGCGGCCTGGTCACGCCGAGGGTGGCACCGGGTGTGCGGCACACCTATCAGCAGTACGTGGTGCGGGTGCCGGGGAACGGCCGGCCGGACCGGGACGCGTTCGCCCGGGCGCTGCGGTCCCGGGGCGTGGTGTGCCACGTGCCCGTACAGACGCCGGTGCACCGTACGCCGCGCTTCCAGCGGGAGCTGTGGCTGGGGGAGACGGAACGGGCGTCGGGGGAGTGTCTGGCGCTGCCCGTCGACGCGGCGATGTCGCGGCGGGAACTCCGGCAGGTGGTGTCGGTGTGCAACGCGCTGGGCGGCATGGCGTCCGCCGCCTGACCTACGGCGTGTCTGGTGGATCAGGGCGGGCTCGCGACGCCCGGCACTCCCCCAGCTACCGCTGGGGGTGCCCCCGCCCCCGGCTACCGCCGGGAGGTGCCCCCGTGCGGCGTTGTCGTCGTCGCACGCAGTGCCTCCCCCAGCTACCGCTGGGAGGTGCCCCCTGCGCTCTCCTCCTCCGCCTTGCATCCGGGGGGTACCTCCCAGCGGTAGCTGGGGGAGCACCGGACGCCGCTCCCTGATCCACCCTGATCCACCAGACACGCCCTAGGGCGGTGCCCGGCGTCACGCGTTCTGCGGCTCGGGCACGCGCATGGCGAGGATGGCCATGTCGTCGGACGGCGGATCGGGCGCGAAGCGCTCGACGGCGCGCAGCACGCGGGTCGCGACGGCGCCCGCCGTCAGGCCCGTGCAGGTCGTCAGGACGTCGATGAGGCCCTCGTCGCCGAGCATGCGGGTGCCCTCACGGCGCTCCGTCACGCCGTCGGTGACGCACAGCAGCACGTCGCCGGGGTCGAGGGTGACCGTCTGCTCGTACAGCTCCAGGTCCTCCATCACGCCGAGCAGCGGCTGGGGTTCGGCGGCGGGGTCCACCCCGCCGTCCTGGCGCAGGCGCAGCGGCGGCGGGTGCCCGGCGCACACGACCTTCAGCATGGCGCTGCCGTCGCTCTGCGGCCACAGCTCCCCGTACAGCAGGGTCAGGAAGCGGCTGCGGGCGCCCTCGTCCAGGATCGCGGCGTTGAGCCGCTCCAGAACGGCGGGGCCGCCGAAGCCCTCGCGGGCCAGCAGCCGCAGCGCGTGCCGGGCCAGGCCGGTGACCGCCGCGGCCTCGGGTCCGGTGCCGCAGACGTCGCCGATGGCGAAGCCGTACGCGCCGTCGCGGATGGGGAACAGGTCGTAGAAGTCGCCGCCGACCTCGTTGCCCTCGCCCGCCGCGCGGTAGATGACCTCGACCTCGACGCCGGGGACGTGCGGCAGCTCCGGCGGCAGCAGGCTGCGCTGGAGGGACTGGCTGATGGCGGTGCGCTCGGAGTACAGGCGCGCGTTGTCCAGCGCCAGGGCGGCACGGCGGGAGAGGTCCTCGGCCAGCTCCAGGATCTCCTGGCGGAAGTGCTCGTCGGTGGGCTTGCCGAGGGTGAGCATGCCGATGACGCGGTTGCGGGCCACCAGCGGCAGCACGACGGTCTCGCCGCCGACGGCCGACGCGGTGGCCAGCGAGGCGCCGGGCCCGGAGGACGGGCGGGCGGCGTGGCCGAGGCTGACGCTGCGCAGCGACGTGCGCAGGGCGGCGGCGTGGGCGGCCTCGGCGGGGGCGGTCCACACGCGGGCGCCGGGGATGTTGACCTGCTCGGGCGGGTCGATCTTCGCCAGCAGGGCCTTCAGGCCGTCGATGCGGTCCTCGTCCTCGTGCAGCACGTAGGACAGATCGGGCTCGGATGCCTGGTCGGCGACGGTGTAGACGGCACACCAGGTGGCGAGGGTGGGGACCGTCATCTGGGCCATGAGCGCGAGCGTCTGGTCCCGGTCCAGCGTCCCGGCGAGCAGGTCGGAGGCCTCGACGAGGAAGGACAGGGAGCCGCGGCGCAGCCGCTCCAGCTCGGTGAGGCGGGCCCGCTCCACGGCGAGCGCGATGCGGTCGGCGGCGAACTGGAGCCGCAGGGCCTCCTCGTTGCTGTACCGGCCGGGGGCCTCGGCCGCCACCCCGAGGGAGCCGGTCAGGCGGCCCTCGACCTTGAGCGGGACGGTCACGACGGAGCGCATGCCGGTGTTGGCCAGCAGCGGGACCGCGCCGGGCACCACGGACAGGTCCTCGTGGACGGCGGGCATGCGCGCCGAGCCGTAGCGGCCCGTGCCGGCCTCGACGGGGACGCGGGCGAAGCGCTGGCGGGCGGAGGGCAGGCCGGTGGAGGCGCGCACCTCCAGCTCGGTCTCGTCGTCGGTGGCCAGCAGCAGGTAGGCGGAGTCGCCGTCGAGCATGTCGCGGGCGCGCTCCACGGTGCGCTGGAGCAGGCCGTCGAGGTCGTCGGGCGCGGGGGAGCCGATGAACATCTCGAAGGCGTCGGCGGTCGTGCCGCGGTCGGCTGCCTCGGCGCCGTCGGCCGCGGGGCCGCGCGCGGGACTCTGCAGCACGGCGCGCTCCTGGTCGCGCACCAGCAGGCAGACGGTGGACGGCTCGCCCTCGGCGTCGCGGATGCGCAGGTGGGAGGCGTAGACGGGGACGACACGGCCGTCGGCTCCCCTTATCCCGTACGAGCCCTCCCAGCGCGACAGGCGCAGGGCCTCGGCGATGCCGGTGCCGGTGCCGGGGGTGTGCGGCCAGGCGGCGAGGTCGGTCAGCGGCTTGCCGATGACCTGGTCGGGGCGGAAGCCGAACAGCTCCTGCGCGTCGTCGTTCCAGGCGTTGACCAGGCCGGTGCGGTCGATCTGGGTGACGGCGACGCGCACGCGCGTGTCGGTGAGGGGCAGTACGGAGGCGGGCAGGGCGGGCCCGGCGGCGCGGGTGCCGGCCGGGCGGTCGGGCAGGTCGAGCTGGAACCAGACGTGCTTGTGGGTGGCGGTGTACTCCACGCCCCAGCGGGAGGCGAGCGCGGCGCACAGCAGCAGGCCGCGGCCGCCCTCGCGGTCGGGGTTGCCGGGGCGCCGGCTGGCGTGCAGCGGCAGCTCGCGCTCCGGGTAGCGGTCGGCGACCTCGACGCGCACGCCGGTGTCGGAGCGTACGCAGGCGACCTCGGCGGAGGTGCCGGCGTGCACGACGGCGTTGGTGACCAGCTCGCTGGTGAGGACGACGGCGTCGTCGACGATGTCGGTGAGCCCCCAGCCCTGGAGGGTGTCGCGGACGAACGTACGCGCGGAGGCGACCGACCGTCCCACCGGTTCGAAGGTGGCGGCTGCCCGCGCGGTGATCACAGGTCTCCTCATGCGTGTCCCGGCGATCTGCTCACCCATCTCGCAGCGCCCCTCCGATGCCCTAGCCCGGTGCCAGGTTACTTACCTCTTCCGCTCACGCGAACGCCGGTGGGGCGTGATTCCACCCGGAGTGTGCCGTGCACGGTATGTGATGCTGCCGAACTGTTATGGCCTGGTTGGAGCATGGTGAAACACTGGGCAAGCTGGAAGAAGGACCCGACGAGGACGGCCGACCCTGCGGGAGGGACACTGTGGACTCTGGCGCGGTGACGCGTGGCACGGGCACGCGCGCGAAGAGCGGACGGTCCCGGGGCAACGGGACGACCGAAGTGGAGACGGCGGCTCTGAACCGCCTGCTGACGGCGCTGACCGCCATGCGCGAGGGCAACTTCCGACGGCGTCTGACGGTGTCGGGCGACGGCCCTATGGCGGAGATCGCGGCGGTGTTCAACGACGTCGCCGACCGCAACCTGCACCTGACCGGCGAGCTGGCCCGGGTGCGCCGGGTGGTGGGCCGGGAGGGCAAGCTCACCGAGCGGCTGGAGACGGGCGCCTGCGAGGGGGCGTGGGCGGCGGCCATCGAGGCGTCCAACGCGCTGGTCGACGAGCTGGCGCGGCCGGTGTCCGAGGTGGGCCGGGTGCTGTCGGCGGTGGCCGAGGGCGACCTGGAGCAGCGGATGGACCTGCGGGTACGCGGGTCGGACGGCTCGGCGCACCCGCTGCGCGGCGAGTTCCTGAAGGTCGGGCGTACGGTGAACGGGCTGGTGGACCAGCTGTCGTCGTTCACCGACGAGGTGACGCGGGTCGCCAGCGAGGTGGGCACGGAGGGCAAGCTGGGCGGCCAGGCCCGGGTGCGCGGAATGTCCGGTTCGTGGAAGGACCTGACGGATTCCGTGAACACCATGGCGTCCCGGCTGACCGCGCAGGTGCGCGACATCGCCCTGGTGACGACCGCGGTGGCCAAGGGCGACCTGTCCCGCAAGGTCACCGTCCACGTGGCCGGCGAGATGCTGGAGCTGAAGAACACGGTCAACACGATGGTGGACCAGCTGTCGTCCTTCGCCTCCGAGGTCACGCGCGTGGCGCGCGAGGTGGGCACGGAGGGTGAGCTGGGCGGCCAGGCCAAGGTGCCCGGCGTGGCGGGCGTGTGGGCGGACCTGACCGACTCGGTGAACCTCATGGCAGGGAACCTGACCGCGCAGGTGCGCGGGATCGCCCAGGTGACGATGGCGGTCGCCAACGGGGACCTGTCGCAGAAGGTGACGGTGAGCGCGCGCGGGGAGATCGCGCAGCTCGCCGGGACGATCAACACCATGACGGAGACGCTGCGCACCTTCGCGGACGAGGTGACGCGGGTGGCCAGCGAGGTGGGTGCCGAGGGCCTGCTCGGCGGGCAGGCGCAGGTGCCCGGCGCGGCCGGCACGTGGAAGGACCTGACGGACTCGGTCAACACCGCGTTCCGTAACCTCACCGCGCAGGTGCGCGACATCGCGCAGGTGACGACGGCGGTGGCCAGCGGTGACCTGACCCAGAAGGTCACCGTGGACGTCGCCGGGGAGATGCTGGAGCTGAAGAACACCGTCAACACGATGGTCGACCAGCTGTCGTCGTTCAGCTCCGAGGTGACCCGGGTGGCCCGGGAGATCGGCGTGGAGGGCGAGCTGGGCGGCCAGGCGCAGGTGGTGGGCGCCGCGGGCACGTGGAAGGACCTGACGGACTCGGTCAACACCGCGTTCCGCAACCTGACCGGCCAGGTGCGCAACATCGCCGAGGTGACGACGGCGGTGGCCAACGGCGACCTGTCGCAGAAGGTCACCGTGGACGTCTCCGGCGAGATGCTCCAGTTGAAGAACACGGTGAACACGATGGTGGACCAGCTGTCCTCCTTCGCCGACCAGGTCACGCGGATGGCGCGGGACGTGGGCACCGAGGGCCNCGCAGGTGACGACGGCGGTGGCCAGCGGTGACCTGACCCAGAAGGTCACCGTGGACGTCGCCGGGGAGATGCTGGAGCTGAAGAACACCGTCAACACGATGGTCGACCAGCTGTCGTCGTTCAGCTCCGAGGTGACCCGGGTGGCCCGGGAGATCGGCGTGGAGGGCGAGCTGGGCGGCCAGGCGCAGGTGGTGGGCGCGGCCGGCACGTGGAAGGACCTGACGGACTCGGTCAACACCGCGTTCCGCAACCTGACCGGCCAGGTGCGCAACATCGCCGAGGTGACGACGGCGGTGGCCAACGGCGACCTGTCGCAGAAGGTCACCGTGGACGTCTCCGGCGAGATGCTCCAGTTGAAGAACACGGTGAACACGATGGTGGACCAGCTGTCCTCCTTCGCCGACCAGGTCACGCGGATGGCGCGGGACGTGGGCACCGAGGGCCAGCTGGGCGGCCAGGCGCTGGTGCCCGGCATCAGCGGCACGTGGAAGGACCTGACCGACTCCGTCAACTTCATGGCGGGCAACCTGACCGACCAGGTGCGGCAGATCGCGCAGGTGACGACGGCGGTGGCGCGCGGCGACCTGTCGCAGAAGATCCAGGTGGACGCGCGCGGCGAGATCCTGGAGCTGAAGAACACGATCAACACCATGGTCGACCAGCTGTCGGACTTCGCGCAGCAGGTGACCCGGGTGGCCCGGGAGGTGGGCACCGACGGCCGGCTGGGCGGTCAGGCGCAGGTGCCGGGCGTGGGCGGCGTGTGGCGCGACCTGACCGACTCGGTGAACAACATGGCCGGGAACCTGACCGCGCAGGTCCGCTCCATCGCCCAGGTGGCCACCNTCGCGCAGCAGGTGACCCGGGTGGCCCGGGAGGTGGGCACCGACGGCCGGCTGGGCGGTCAGGCGCAGGTGCCGGGCGTGGGCGGCGTGTGGCGCGACCTGACCGACTCGGTGAACAACATGGCCGGGAACCTGACCGCGCAGGTCCGCTCCATCGCCCAGGTGGCCACCGCGGTGGCGCGCGGCGACCTGTCGCAGAAGATCGACGTGGACGCGCGCGGTGAGATCCTGGAGCTGAAGAGCACGCTGAACACGATGGTGGACCAGCTGTCGTCGTTCGCGGAGCAGGTGACGCGGGTGGCCCGCGAGGTGGGCACGGAGGGGCGCCTGGGCGGCCAGGCGGAGGTGCAGGGCGTCTCCGGCACCTGGAAGGACCTCACCCAGTCGGTGAACGGCATGGCCAACAACCTCACCTCCCAGGTGCGCAACATCGCCGAGGTGACGACGGCGGTGGCCAAGGGCGACCTGTCGAAGAAGATCACGGTCGACGCCCGGGGCGAGATCCTGGAGCTGGTGATCACCGTGAACACGATGGTGGACCAGCTGTCGTCGTTCGCCGAGCAGGTGACGCGGGTGGCCCGCGAGGTGGGCACCGAGGGCATGCTGGGCGGCCAGGCGCACGTACCGGGTGTGACCGGCATCTGGAAGGACCTGAGCGACAACGTCAACCTGATGGCCAACAACCTGACCATCCAGGTGCGCAACATCTCCCAGGTGTCGACCGCGGTCGCCACCGGCGACCTCACCAAGAAGGTCACGGTCGAGGCGCGCGGCGAGGTCGCGCAGCTCGCCGACACCGTCAACAGCATGGTGACGACCCTGTCGTCGTTCGCCGACGAGGTCACGCGCGTGGCGCGCGAGGTGGGCACCGACGGCATCCTGGGCGGCCAGGCCAAGGTGCCGGGCGCGTCGGGGACGTGGAAGGACCTGACCGAGTCGGTGAACGCGATGGCGAGCAACCTGACCGGTCAGGTGCGCAACATCGCGCAGGTGACGACCGCGATCGCGCAGGGCGACCTGACCAAGAAGATCGACATCGAGGCGCGCGGCGAGATCCTGGAGCTGAAGACGACGATCAACACCATGGTCGACCAGCTGTCGTCGTTCGCCGAGGAGGTCACCCGGGTGGCCCGCGAGGTGGGCACCGAGGGGCGCCTCGGCGGCCAGGCGTGGGTGCGGGACGTGGCCGGCACCTGGAAGGACCTGACCGAGTCGGTGAACGAGATGGCGGGCAACCTGACCCGCCAGGTGCGGGCCATCGCCGAGGTCGCCACGGCGGTGACCCGCGGCGACCTGAACCTCAGGATCGACGTGGACGCGGCGGGCGAGATCGAGGTCCTCCAGGACAACATCAACACGATGATCGTCAACCTGCGCGAGACCACGCACGCCAACAAGGAGCAGGACTGGCTCAAGGGCAACCTCGCCCGTATCTCCGGCCTCATGCAGGGCCGCCGCGACCTGAAGGACGTCGCCCGGCTGATCATGAGCGAGCTGACCCCGGTGGTCTCCGCCCAGCACGGCGCGTTCTTCCTGGCCGTGCCCGTCTCCGAGGGCGCGGACGGCGAGGTGGCCGCCGAGGTCGGCGTGGACGTGGACACCGACACCAGCGCGGAGGACGCGTACGAGCTGCGCCTGATCGGCAGCTACGGCTACATGAAGGGCTCCATGCCGACCACCTTCCGGCTGGGCGAGTCGCTGGTCGGCACGGTCGCCGAGGAGAAGCGCACCATCCTGGTGGAGGACGCCCCGCCGTCGTACATCAAGATCTCCTCCGGGCTCGGCGAGGCCGCCCCGGCGCACGTGATCGTGCTGCCGGTGCTGTTCGAGGGCCGGGTGCTCGGCGTGATCGAGCTGGCCTCGTTCCAGCCCTTCACGCAGATCCAGAAGGACTTCCTCAGCCAGATCGCCGAGATGATCGGCACGAGCGTCAACACCATCAGCGTCAACTCCAAGACCGAGATCCTGCTGCGGCAGTCGCAGGAGCTGACCGAGCAGCTGCGCGAGCGCTCCGCCGAGCTGGAGCTGCGGCAGAAGGCGCTGCAGCTGTCCAACGCGGAGCTGGAGGAGAAGTCCGAGCGCCTGGCGAGGCAGAACCGCGACATCGAGGTGAAGAACACCGAGATCGAGGACGCGCGGCAGGTGCTGGAGGAGCGCGCCGAGCAGCTGGCGGTGTCGATGCGCTACAAGAGCGAGTTCCTGGCGAACATGTCGCACGAGCTGCGCACGCCGCTGAACTCGCTGCTGATCCTCGCCAAGCTGCTCGCCGACAACGCCGAGGGCAACCTCACGCCCAAGCAGGTGGAGTTCGCCGAGACCATCCACGGCGCGGGTTCGGACCTGCTGCAACTGATCAACGACATTCTGGACCTGTCGAAGGTCGAGGCGGGCAAGATGGACGTCAGCCCGACCCGGATCGCCCTGGTGCAGCTGGTGGACTACGTGGAGGCCACCTTCCGGCCGCTGACCGCCGAGAAGGGCCTGGACTTCTCCGTACGCGTCTCCCCGGAGCTGCCGGCCACGCTGCACACCGACGAGCAGCGGCTGCTGCAGGTGCTGCGCAACCTGCTGTCGAACGCGGTGAAGTTCACCGACACCGGCGCCGTGGAGCTGGTCATCAGGTCCGCGGGCGCCGACGTGCCGCGCGCCATCCGCGAGCAGCTGCTGGAGCACGGCTCGCTGTCCGACCCGGACGCCGAGATGATCGCCTTCTCGGTCACCGACACCGGCATCGGCATCGCGGCCAGCAAGATGCGGGTCATCTTCGAGGCGTTCAAGCAGGCGGACGGCACGACCAGCCGGAAGTACGGCGGCACGGGCCTGGGCCTGTCCATCAGCCGGGAGATCGCCCGCCTGCTCGGCGGCGAGATCCACGCCGCCAGCGAACCGGGCCGCGGCTCGACGTTCACCCTCTATCTGCCGCTGCACCCCAGCGAGCTGCCCGGCTCGGGCCAGCCGCAGCACGAGGCGGGCGGCGACGAGCAGGACCCGGCGGCGCTGGAGGCGGGCGCCGGCGGGCCGGCCCCGCGGCCCGGGGCGGCCGGGCCGGAGACCGGCGGCGACGCGTCGGCCACCGCGGCCGTGCCGT
>NZ_JAVSCF010000244.1:0-9621 GCF_031932565.1 Streptomyces sp. B1866 | reverse complement strand
GGAGGCGGTGCGGCCCAGCGCGTACGGCAGGGTGCGCCACCCGGCCGCGCGCACCGTCGCCTCCACCGTCCAGTAGGCGCCGCGCGCGGCCGGCGACCCGGCGTGCACCGCCAGCCGCCCGCCGGGCGCGACGGCGCGCAGCGCCAGCCCGTAGAACTCCCGCGAGTACGGCGCGGCGCCGTCCCGCGCGGTCGGTCCCGGCAGGTCGGAGACCACCACGTCGTACCCCGCGGGGCCGGTGTGCCGCAGCCGGCCGAAGGGGTCGCCGGTCACCACGCGCACGCGCGGGTCGCGCAGCGCGCGCGCGTTGAGCGCGGCGAGGCCGGCGTCGTCGCGGGCCAGCCGCACCAGGCCCGGGTCGGGGTCGACGACGGTGACGGACCGCACGTCCGCGTACCGCAGCACCTCGCGCGCGGCGAGCCCGTCGCCGCCGAGCACCAGCACCCGCCGGTGCGGCCCGGCCATGGCGGGGTGCACCAGCGCCTCGTGGTACCGGTACTCGTCGCGGGCGCTGGCGCGCAGCCGCCCGTCGGCGTACAGGGCCAGCGGACGGCCGGCCCGGCCGCCGCCGGTCAGCACCAGCTCCTGCCGGCCGGTGTGCACCGCGACGCGCACGTCCGCCCCGTACACCGCGCGCCGGGCGGCCCGCTCGAAGGGGGCGGTCAGCGCGGTGCCGGTGGCCAGCACCGCCAGCACCAGCACGTTCGCCACCAGCAGCGTCCACCGGGCGCGTACGGTCAGGTCGCGGCGGAACAGCCACAGCACCAGCGCCCCGCCCACCGCCGCGTTGACCGCGCCCGTCACCAGCGCGCCGGTGACCTGGCCGAGCGCGGGCAGCAGCAGGAACGGGAACGCCAGGCCCCCGGCCAGCGCGCCCACGTAGTCGGCGGCGAACAGGTCGGCCACGGCCCGGCCCGCGTCCTGCCGCCGCACCCGCTGGATGAGCACCATCAGCAGCGGCACCTCGGCGCCGACGAGCACGCCGATCGCCAGCGAGCAGCCGACGAGCGCGGGCCGGGGCTGGTCGAGCCAGGCGAAGCACGCGTACAGCGCCATCGCCGAGCAGCCGCCGACGAGCGCGAGCCCCGCCTCGACGGCGCCGAACCCCGCGGCGGCGCGGCGGCGCAGCCGCTTGGCGAGCAGGGAGCCGATGCCCATGGCGAAGACCATGACGGCCAGTACGACGGAGGTGAGGGTGACCGGATCGCCGGTCAGGGAGGCGGTGAGGGCGACCAGCTCTAATTCGTACACCAGTCCGCAGGCGGCGCACAGGAAAACGGTGACGAGGACCAGGAAGCGGCCGAGTCCGGCCGGTACGGGCAGCCGCGCCGGACGTTCCGCGGGAGGGCCGGAGAGGTCGGGAGGGCCGGGGAGGCGGGGAGGATCGGGAGGGTCGGGCGGGGAATTCGGGCGGGGGGCTCGCGCGTCGGCCGGGTTTCGCGGATCGGGCTCCGCCGGGCTTCGCGGATCGGCCGACGCTCGCGACCCCCCCGGGTTTCGCGGATCCGCCGCCTCTCGCGGCTCCGCCGGGTTACGCGGCTCTGCCGGGCTTCGCGGGTTCGGCGGGGAGAGCGTGGGGGGTGGTGCGCCCGTCGAGGCGGGCACCTTCGATTCGAGCATGATGCGAACGCTACGTCACATTTACCTAACGCCACGTCACCCACACGGGTGCACCCCGGCGCAGGGCCCGTGCGCCGTCGCCGCCCCGGCCCCCGGCGCGCGGCGCGCCGCCTCCGGCGAGGCCCCCAGGAATGCGCCCCGGTAACGGATCTCACGCCAGTCACAGCCGGGTCTCACCGAAGTCAAAGAATTCGCTCGCACTGTTTACCCCGACCCGCTGTACCGGCCACGGAATTCGGCGGGACTTCGGGGCCGTAAGGGACAGGTAAACAATCCCTGCGGCCATACGACGACTTGTCACGAAAAGGGTGAACAGTGGCAGTTAAAGTGACCGTTAAGGCGTCCGGAAAAACCGGAAGCGGCCGGGGGGACCGGCTTCCCACCGGAAGTCTCGCGGAGCACCCTACCGGTATCCGCGGCGCGGCACCCGGCCGTAATCCCACCCGTGGCCCCACGCCGGAAACCACCGCTCAAGTCACCGCTCAAGTCACCGCACGAGTCACCGCTCAGGCCACCATCCAGGTCACCGCTCAGACCGCCGCCGCTCCCGCCGCCGACCGCGCCGTCTACCGGTCCGCGCCGCCCGCCGCCCCGCGCACCCTCCTCGACGTCCTGCACCACTCGGTGACCGCCTGGCCCGACGCCGCCGCCCTGGACGACGGCGCCACCGCCCTCACCTACCGCGAACTGGCCGGCACCGTCGAGACGCTGGCCGACAAGCTGCGCGCCGAGGGCGTCGGGGCGGGCGACCGGGTCGGCGTGCGCATGCCGTCCGGCTCGGCCGACCTGTACCTGGCGATCCTCGCCGTACTGGCCGCGGGCGCGGCGTACGTGCCCGTCGACGCCGACGACCCCGAGGAGCGCGCCGCCCTGGTGTGGCGCGAGTCCGGCGTGCGCGCGGTGCTCGGCGCGGGCCACCAGGTCACGCCCATGGGCCCGGCGCGGCCCGACGGCGAGCGCCGCGCACCGCGCCCGGAGGACGACGCGTGGATCATCTTCACCTCCGGCTCCACGGGCAGGCCCAAGGGCGTCGCGGTCAGCCACCGCTCGGCCGCCGCCTTCGCGGACGCCGAGGCCCGGATCTTCCTCCCGGGCGCGCCGGTCGGCCCCGGCGACCGGGTGCTGGCCGGCCTGTCGGTGGCCTTCGACGCCTCCTGCGAGGAGATGTGGCTGGCCTGGCGGCACGGCGCCTGCCTGGTCCCGGCCCCCCGCTCCCTCGTACGCACCGGCGCCGACCTCGGCCCGTGGCTGCGGGAGAAGGGGATCACGGTCGTGTCCACCGTGCCCACCCTGGCCGCGCTGTGGTCGCGCGAGATGCTGGCCGACGTGCGGCTGCTGATCGTCGGCGGCGAGGCGTGCCCGCCCGAGGTCGTACGGCGCTTCGCCCGCGACGGCCGCGAGGTGTGGAACACCTACGGCCCGACCGAGGCCACCGTCGTCGCCTGCGCCGCGCGCCTGGCCGACGGCGGGCCCGTACGCATCGGACTGCCCCTGGACGGCTGGGAGCTGGCCGTGGTCGGCCCGGACGGCGAGCCGGTGGCCTGGGGCGAGACCGGCGAGCTGGTCATCGGCGGCGTGGGCCTGGGCCGCTACCTGGACCCGGCGAAGGACGCCGAGAAGTACGCGCCGCTGCCCGCGCTCGGCTGGCCGCGCGCCTACCGCAGCGGCGACCTGGTGCGGGCCAGGCCCGAGGGCCTGGAGTTCGTCGGCCGCGGCGACGACCAGGTGAAGATCGGCGGGCGGCGGGTGGAGCTGGGCGAGATCGAGGCCGCGCTGCTGGCCCTGCCCTCGGTGGCCGCCGCGACCGCGGTGGTCCAGCGCACGCCGGGCGGCCTGGACGTGCTGGTCGGCTACCTGGTGCCGGCCGGCGGCGACCCGGCCCGGTTCGACCGGGCGGACGCGCTGCGGCGGCTGCGCGAGGCGCTGCCCGCGCCGCTCGTGCCCCGGCTCGCGGTGCTCGCCGAGTTCCCCACGCGCGGGTCGGGCAAGGTGGACCGCGCGGCCCTGCCGTGGCCGCTGCCCGCCGCCACCGGTGAAACGCACGAGACCCACGAGACCGGCGAGCCGGACGAGACGACGGCGTGGCTGACCCGCCGGTGGAGCGACCTGCTGGGCGCCGACGCCGGCCCGTACGACGACTTCTTCGACCTCGGGGGCACCAGCCTGGCCGCCGCCCGGCTGGTGTCCGCGCTGCGCGAGCGCTTCCCGCGGGTGTCGGTGACGGACCTGTACCGGCACCCGACCCCGGCCGCCCTGCGCGAGCGCCTGACCGCCCTGGCACCCCGTACCCGTACGGAAGAGGACCGCCGCACGGTCCGCCCCACGCCCTGGTGGACCGGCTGGATCCAGGCGGCGGCCCAGCCGCTGCTGTTCGGCGTCGCCGGGCTGCGCTGGGCGCTGACCCTGGCGTTGGCCGGAAACGTGCTGTCGGAGGCGGGGTACGACTCCTGGCTGCCGACCCTGTCCTGGTGGGCGCTGGCGCCGCTGTGGCTGGTGCTGTTCACCGCGCCGGGCCGGGTGGTGGTGGCCGCGGCCGGGGTACGGGCCCTGCGCGGCCGCCCGCGGCCCGGCGCGTACCCGCGTGGCGGCGCCGCCCACCTGCGGCTGTGGGCCGCCGAACACTGGGTGGCCGCCGTCGGCCTCGGCTCGGTGCCCGGCACGCCGCTGGCCGCCTGGTACGCACGGCTGCTGGGCTGCCGGGTCGGCGCCCGCACCGACCTGCGCGTCCTGCCCCCGGTCACGGGCCTGGCGGACTTCGGCGACGGCTGCGCGGTGGAGCCGGAGGCCGACGTGTCCGGCTGGTGGCTGGACGGCGACCTGCTGCGGGTCGGCACGGTCACCGTGGGCGCGGGAGCGTGCGTCGGCGCACGCGCCACTGTGCTCCCGAATGCGCGGGTCGGGCGCCGTGCGCGCCTGCTGGCGGGCGCCTGCGTACGCGACGCCGTCGCGGACGGCGAGCACTGGGGCGGCTCCCCCGCCGCGCCGCAGCCCCGCGACATCACCTGGCCGACCGCCGACGCCGCCCGGTCCCGCCGCTGGTCACTGGCCTACCTGCTCACCCCGGCCCTGCGCGGCCTGATCGGCTGGACGGCCGCCGCGCCCACGGTCGCGCTCGCGCTGCTCGTCCTGCCCGGCGAGGGCGCGGACTGGTTGACCGCGCCCCGCCTGCTGCTGGTCACCCCGCTGCTGGTCCTGGTCGGCACGGTGGCGTACGCGCTGGCGCTGGCCGCCGCCGTCCGCCTGGCCGGGCGGGCCCTGCGGCCGGGCACCCACCCCGCGCACAGCCTGCCGGGCTGGGCGGCCTGGCTGGTCCACGACCTGATGGAGTCCGCGCGCAGGTCGCTGTTCCCCTTCTACGCGAGCCTGTTCACGCCCGTATGGCTGCGGCTGCTGGGGGCCCGGGTCGGCCGCGGCGCGGAGGTGTCCACCGTGCTGGCCCTGCCCGGGCTGCTGCGCGTGGACGACGCCGCGTTCCTCGCCGACGACGTGCTGGCCGCGCCGTACGAACTGGGCGGCGGCTGGGTGCGGCTGGGCCCCTCGCGGGTCGGCGCGCGCGCGTTCGTCGGCAACTCCGGCGTGGTCGGCCCGGACCGCTCGGTGGGCGACGGCGCGCTGATCGGCGTGCTGTCGGACACCCCGGCCGAGGTGCCGGACGGCTCGTCCTGGCTCGGCCGCCCGCCGATGCGGCTGCGCCGCACCGCCGAACGCCACGACGAGGCCCGCACCTTCGCACCCCCGCGCCGCCTGCGCGCGGCCCGCGCCGCCGTCGAACTGTGCCGCGCCGTGCCCGTCCTGCTCGGCGGCCTGCTCCAGCTCGCCGTGACCTGGACGGTGCTGGTGACCTGGAGCGCGTACGGCCTGTGGCCCGCCGTCGCGGCCGCGGCCACGGCCCTGATGGCCGCCGGGCTGGTGGCGGGCGCGCTCGCGGTGGCGGCCAAGTGGACGCTGATGGGCCGCTTCCGGACGGCGCGGCACCCGCTGTGGAGCGCGTTCGTGTGGCGCAACGAGCTGTACGACACGTTCGTCGAGGTGCTGGCCGTACCGTGGCTGGTCCGGCCCGCGCTCGGCACGCCGGTGCTCAACTGGTGGCTGCGCGCCCTCGGCGCCCGCGTCGGCCGCGGCGCGTGGTGCGAGACGTACTGGCTGCCGGAGCCGGACCTGATCACGGTCGGCCGGGGCGCGAGCGTGAACCGCGGCTGCGTGCTCCAGACCCACCTCTTCCACGACCGCGTGATGCGCCTGGAACCGGTCCGCCTGGACGCCGGCGCCACGCTCGGCCCGCACAGCGTGGTCCTGCCCGGCAGCCGGCTCGACGCGGGCGCGGCGGTGGGCGCCGGGTCGCTGGTGATGGCGGCGGAGCGGGTGCCGGGGGACGGCAGGTGGCAGGGCACGCCGATCGGCAGGGAGGCGTAAGGCGGTCGAGCAGTCCGAGGAGGAGCGCGCCGCGGAAGCCGCACGGGCTGCCGCGGCGCGCCGGTCCGTACGGCGCGGAACGGGTTCGGGCGGTACGACCGGGACCGGGCCGGACGGTACAACCGGACCCGGTCGGGCCGTACGACCGGAACCGGAAGAACACCAGACGGGAAGGCCCTACACCGACTCGGCGGGCGTGCGCACCCCCAGCCGCGTACGGGTGGCGACGAGCCGCCCCTCCTGCGGGTAGGCGTGCCAGGTCCGCCACGCCACCTTCCCGTCCTGCCACCGGGCGAGCATCGCGGTGAACGCGTACGGGCTCCCCGGGAACACCCCGGCGAGCCCGTGCGGGTGGTCGGCGACCAGCGCCAGCAGCTCCTGGGCGCGTCCGGCGAACGCGCAGCGCGTAAGCGTCTCGACGCGCGCCGCGAACTCGTATTCACGCCCCCCGCTGAGCGTGGAGACCCCCAGCGGCAGCGGGTTGGTGCTGTCGGGGAGACAGGCCACGGTCTCCGAGCACCGGCCGCCCTCCTCCTCGAAAACCACCTGGTGCGAGGCCCCGAGCAGCCGCAGCTGCACCGACGAGGAGCCGAACCGGAGGGTGAGCACCGAGAGGGCGGGCAGCGGGTCCCGCCCCAGGCACCAGGCCAGGTCGGCGGTGCGGGTGTCGCTGAAGGGTATGTCAATGGTGGTGAGCATGGGCCGGCTCCGCAATCACGCTGTGGGGGGGGAAGTGGGCCGGCCCGTCCCGGGCATGGATGAGCGTCAAGGCGGGTACGCCGGCTCGCGCCCACGTGGGGGTCGCGGGCTCCGAGGTTTACAGAGTCCGATGCATTACAGAATCATGAAACGAACTCCCGCACATCACTTTTGAAGATCTTCGGCAGGGTTCCACCACATCGGGGACTAGTTCGCACAAATGTCCAACGCGTGTGCGCCCGGCGCGCGTTGACGCACCGGGCGCGTTCACCCATGCCGACGTACGATACGGCGGCTCACCAGGTCAGCCGCCACCACCCCCACACCCGCCGCCACCCCCGCCGCACGACGACCCGCCCCCGCAGGACGACCCGCCGCCGCCGCACGAGTGGCCGCCGTGGTGCCCACCCCCGCCGTCCCCGCTGCCCCCGCCGTCACCGGCCCACCAACTGCCACTCGACCCGCCCCCCGCCGACCACCGGCGCCCCCGCGCACGCGCACGCGCCTTCGACGCCCCCGGCCGCCGTGACGGCCCGGCCTGCGTCCGCGCCATCCCGGCGGCGGCCAGGGCGATCCCCAAGGCCACCGCCGACGACACCAGAACGAGCACAATGATCATGGTCACTGGCCCTCACGCTCCCCTCATCCCCCGCAGCTCCCCCGTAGCGAGGCCCGCGTACTGACGGCACGATGCCCTGGGCGCGAAACGGTCAAAGCGAAGTTGAGCAAGTCCAGAGGTTCCCCGCCCACCGCCGCACGCCGCCGCCGACCATGGCGCCACCCCCGACCACCCCACCCCACAAAACCGACATATAGCGATTCGCACCCGCAGACTTGTCCCCGTTCGCCTCCGCCCCGGAGGATGGAGGCGCCGACGAGCTGTGAGGGAGCCGAGATGGGTGAGCGGCCGCTGCTGAACCGCGGGCTGGACGGCCTCGGAACGACGATCTTCGCCGAGATGTCGGCCCTGGCCGTCGCCACCGGCGCCATCAACCTCGGCCAGGGCTTCCCGGACACCGACGGCCCCGAGGCCGTACGCGAGGCGGCGGTCCGCGCCCTGCGGGAGGGCCGCGGCAACCAGTACCCGCCCGGCCCCGGCGTCCCCGAACTCCGCACCGCCATCACCGACCACCAGCGCCGCTTCTACGGCCTGAGCTTCGACCCCGACACCGAGGTCCTGGTCACGGCGGGCGCCACCGAGGCCATCGCGGCGTCGATGCTCGCCCTGCTAGAGCCGGGCGACGAGGTGATCGCCTTCGAGCCCTTCTACGACTCGTACGCGGCGTGCATCGCGATGGCGGGCGCGACCCGCGTACCGCTGACCCTCCGCGCCCCCGACTTCCGCCCCGGCCTCGACGCCCTCCGCGCCGCCGTCACCCCCCGCACCCGCCTGCTCCTGCTCAACAGCCCGCACAACCCCACCGGCATGGTCCTCACCCGCGCCGAGGCCGAGGCCATCGCCGAACTCGCCGTGGAACGCGACCTGCTGGTGGTGACCGACGAGGTCTACGAACACCTGGTCTTCGACGGCGAGCACATTCCCCTGATCTCCCTGCCCGGCATGCACGACCGCACGGTCTCCATCTCCTCGGCGGGCAAGACCTTCTCGTTCACCGGCTGGAAGGTCGGCTGGATCACCGGGTCCGCCCCCCTGGTCGCGGCCGTCCGCACCGCCAAGCAGTTCCTCACGTACGTCAGCGCGGGCCCCTTCCAGTACGCGATCGCCGAAGCCCTCCGCCTCCCGGACTCCTACTTCCACGCCTTCCGCGCCGACCTCCAGACCAAGCGGGACCTCCTCGCGGCAGGGCTGGCCGACGCGGGCTTCGAGGTCCACCGCCCCCAGGGCACGTACTTCATCACCACCGACATCGCGAGCCTCGGCGAAAAGGACGGCCTCGCCTTCTGCCGCTCCCTCCCGGAACGCTGCGGCGTGGTCGCGGTACCCAACGCGGTCTTCTACGACGACCCGGAAGCCGGCCGGAGCCAGATCCGCTTCGCGTTCTGCAAGCGCCCGGAGGTGCTGAAGGAGGCTGCGAACCGCCTGCGGCGACTGTAAGCGCAACCCGTACGCCCCGGCACCGCGGGACCTCCGGCTGGCTACGGCAGCAGGGTGAAGGCGGGAACGTGGACAGGCTTCACGACACCGAAATGCCGCCGGTCCACCGTGGCCACCCGATCCACACCGAGACGCTCGGCAACGGCGACAACCGAGGCATCGACTCCGCCCAGTGGGAAGTCCGCATACCGAAGGACCAGCTCTGCCATCCGGGTGAGGTCACCAGGGGTGAGGTGCACAAGCTCGAAGGTCCCACGAGCGACTTCGGTGAGAAATGCCGCCTCCACACTCGGCCAGCGCTCAAACAACCAGCACACCTCGGTCATGACCGGACTCGGCAGCAGACGGCGACCGGTCAGCGAGGTGAGCAGTGACGCACACTCTGCGTGCCATCGGTCAGCCGCATTGAACGCAGCGGCTAGCGGGCCGGTGTCCAGGACGGTGGCGATCACTCCGAGTCACCGAAGCGCTCACGCATCCGCTCGCGGATGTAGTCGTCGTGCCGCTCGGCCAGGTCCTCGGGGCCGTTCACACTGCCGATCAAGGCCAGCAGCCCGGAGGGGACCGTCTCCTCGGCCGTGCTTTCGCCGACCACGGGCAGCGACTGGGCGACCCGCGACAGCTCCTCGTCCTGACTGACGAGCAGGCGCAGCCGACGCACCTGGGTGGGCGTAAGCCGGTCCACCAAGTGGTGCATGTCCTCGTAGTCGAAGGCTGCGGTCACATCGACAGTCTAGAGCCCTGGCACGGAGGGGCCGACTGTCCGAAGGATGTCCACTCGGATAGGTGTCCTCAGCTCCGGGCCCAGTGAGGTTTTCTCAACGAGAATGATC
>NZ_JAVSCF010000243.1:0-9667 GCF_031932565.1 Streptomyces sp. B1866 | reverse complement strand
GGCCCGCGCCGCCCGCCCCGCCGCGGCCCGGCACGCGGGCCCGCGCCGGGTCAGAACCAGCCGGGCTCCATGTCGAGCGTGGTGCGGTCCAGGCTCTCCAGGAGGTCGAACTGCGCCGCGGTCCGGGGCAGCTCGAACCGGAAGAAGTAGCGGCCCGCCTGCCGCTTCCCGTCGTAGAAGGCCCCCTGGCGGCCGTCGGCCGCCAGGAGCTGTTCCAGCCAGATCCAGGCCACGACCACGTGCCCGACCGCCTCCAGGTACACCGAGGCGTTCGCCAGGGCCAGTTCGGGGTCGCCACCCGCCCACAGCGCGCGCGTCACCGCCGTCACGCGCCCCAGCGCGTCCCCCAGCCGCCGCCCGAGCCCGGCGAGTTCGCCGCCGGCCGCGGCCGCCCGGTCCACGGTGGCCGAGACGGTCTCGGCCAGTACCCGCAGCCCCGCGCCCGAGTCCATGACGACCTTGCGGCCCAGCAGGTCCAGGGCCTGGACGCCGTGCGTGCCCTCGTGGATGGCGTTGAGCCGGTTGTCCCGGTAGAACTGCTCGACGGCGTACTCCCGCGTGTAGCCGTAGCCGCCGTGCACCTGGATGGCCAGGTCGTTGGCGGCCAGGCACCACTGCGCGGGCCAGCTCTTGGCGACCGGGGTGAGGACGTCCAGCAGGAGCTTCGCCCGGGCCCGCGCCTCCTCCCGCGGCGCCGTGCGCTCCTCGTCCAGCAGCCGCCCGCAGTACAGGACGAGCGCCAGCGCCCCCTCGACGTACGCCTTCTGGGCCAGCAGCATCCGCCGGACGTCGGCGTGCCCGATGATCGGCACCTGCGGGGAGGCGGCGTCCCGGGCCGCGACCGGGCGGCCCTGCGGGCGGGTGCGCGCGTAGTCCAGCGCGTGCAGGTAGCCGGTGTAGCCCAGCGCGGTGGCGCCCAGGCCCACCCCGATGCGGGCCTCGTTCATCATGTGGAACATGTACGCCAGGCCCCGGTGCGGCTCGCCGACCAGGAAGCCGACGGCGCCGGGGGAGCCGCCCGGCCGGAAGGCCCCCTCCCCGAAGTTCAGCAGCGCGTTGACCGTGCCGCGGAAGCCCATCTTGTGGTTGAGCCCGGCCGCCACCACGTCGTTGCGCTCGCCGAGCGTCCCGTCGGCGCCCACCAGCACCTTGGGCACGACGAACAGGGACAGGCCCTTGACCCCGGCGGGCCCGCCGGGAATCCGGGCCAGGACCAGGTGGACGATGTTCTCCGACAGCTCGTGGTCGCCGCCGGAGATCCACATCTTGTTCCCGAACAGCCGGTGGGTCCCGTCCTCGCGCGGCTCCGCGCGGGTGCGCACGTCGGCCAGCGAGGAGCCCGCCTGCGGCTCCGACAGGCACATGGTGCCGAAGAAACGCCCCTGGACCATGGGCCGTACGTAGGTGTCGACCTGCTCGGGCGTGCCGTGCGCCAGGAGCAGGTTGGCGTTGGCGGCGGTGAGGAAGGGATATCCGGCCGTCGCGACGTTGGCCGCCTGGAACCAGGCGAAGCAGGCACTGGTCAGCACGGCGGGCAGCTGCATTCCCCCGACCGCGTGGTCCATCCCGCTGCCGAGCAGGCCCGATTCGGCGAAGACCGCCAGGGCCTTGCCCACCTCGGGGATGACGTGCACGCGCTCCCCGTCGAAGCGCGGCTCCTCGGTGTCGCTCTTCCGGTTGTGCGGGGCGAAGTGCCGGGCGGCGATCGTCTCGCTCAGGTCGAGGGCGCCGTCGAACGTCTCGCGCGCGTGGTCGGCGTACCGCGGCCGCGCGGTCAGCGACTCGGCGTCGAGCCACTCGTACAGCAGGAAGTCGATGTCACGGCGCGAGAGCAGCGTTGAACCCATGGTCCTTCCACGGCGTGCTGGGGAGGCGGGATGCGGGCCCGGAAGGCCGCCGGCGCGGTCAGGCCGGACGGGATCTTCCGGGCGCGCGCCGCGGGCGGTCGGTGTCGTCCGCCCGCGATACTAAGCGATCGCTTAGTCTGGGGCCACAAGGCCGGGCGGAGACGTCGGAAAATCTCCGGTGGAGGTTGACGCGGAGGGGAGGATGGACGGTGCGGGGCGGCCGGACAGTCGGGAGGGGCATGGGTGCGGCGCGCGTGTGGTACATGCGGTGTCCGGAGTGCGGGGCGGTGGCCCCGGTGGGGACCGTGGCCCAGCGGTGCGGTGTCGACCAGGGCGTGCGGTGGCAGCTGCCGGTGGAGGTGGTCTGCGCGATGTGCGGCGCCCAGATGCCGGTGGCGCACGGCGACGCGGTGCCCTGCGACACCGACGTACGCTGCCGGGGCCGGCGGCGCCTGCTGCGCCGGGCCGCGCGGCCCGGCGGATGGTGGCCCTGCCTGCACGTCTTCCGGGTGCCCGCCGACGCGGTCCGGGTGCGCTGCCCGCACTGCGCCACCTCCCAGCCGGGGCCGGCCGCCCGGCCCACGCGCCGGTAGCCCGGCCGCCCCGGCCGGAAAACCGCTCCGGCCGGTCAACCCCGCGCCGGGCGGCGGAGTCCTCACCGGTGACGGACCACCACCTTCTCACCGGGAGTGCCCATGCGGCTGCCGCGTACCGCCATGCCAGCCCTCGTCGCGGCCCTGCTGGCCGCGACGGCCGGGTCCGCCGGGACGGCCCACGCGGCCCGCCCGGACGGCGGACACCCCGCCACCCAGGAGGCCCTGGAGCGGGCGGTCGCCGCGAAGGACCTGCCCGGAGCCGGCGCCACCGCACGGCGGGACGGGCGCACCTGGCACGGCGCGACCGGAGCCGCCGACCTCGCGACGGGCCGCGCGTGGACGCCGCGGGACCACTTCCGGGCCGGCAGCATCACCAAGACGTTCACGGCCGTCGTGCTGCTCCAGCTCCAGCAGGAGGGCGTGCTCGACCTCGACGACACGGTCGAGCGCTGGCTGCCCGGCGTCGTCCGGGGCCACGGCAACGACGGCAGGCGCATCACGCTGCGCCGCCTGCTCAACCACACCAGCGGCCTGCCCAACTACTTCGACGACCCCGCACTGCGGGCCCAGCTCACCGGACCGGCCTTCTTCGTGCACCGGTACGACACCAAGACGCCGCGGGACCTGCTGCGCGCCGCGCTCCGCCACCCCCCGGTCTTCGAGCCGGGCACCGGCTGGCGCTACTCCAACACCAACTACACGGTCGCGGGCATGGTGATCGAGCGGGCCACCGGCCACTCGTACGCCGAGGAGGCGACGCGGCGGGTCCTCGTCCCGCTCGGACTGGCCGGCACCTCCTTCCCCGGCACCACGCCCACCCTGCCCGAGCCCCACCCGGTGGAGTACGCGCTCGGCCCGCCCGGCGGCCCGCTGCCCTGGGACGCGACCGCCATGAACCCGTCCTGGTACGGCGCCGCCGGCGAACTGGTCACCACCACCGGCGACCTGAACCGCTTCTACGGGTCGCTGCTCGCCGGCCGGCTGCTCGGCCCCGCCGCTATGGCCGAGATGTTCGACGGGGTGGCCACGGGCGTGCCCGGCGTCGACGCGTACGGGCTCGGCGTCTTCGCCCACCGGCTGCCGTGCGGCGTGACGGTCTGGGGCCACGACGGCGGCACCGTGGGCGGCACCTCGGACGCGGTGGGCACCCCGGGCGGCCGGCACACGCTCGCCTTCCACATCAACGGCGACTGGCTGCTGGACGCCGACGCGCTGACGGGCGTCGCCGACGCGGAGTTCTGCCCGGCCGGGACCTGAACCCCGGCCTGCCGCCCGCGCCCGGGGCGGCGGCCGCCCCTGGCGGCCGCCCCCTTAGGCTGGTGCCGCCGCCCGGCACGGTGACGCGTCCCGCGGCCGCCCGAACAGCCCGGGCCCCACCCGTGGAGCGTGCATGCCGGTAAGCGCCCGGCGGCGGGCCGCCCTCGCCGTCGTCCTCGCCGTGCTCGCCGTCCTCGCCGTGCTCGCCGCCGTCCTCGCACTCCGGTCGGCCCTGGAGGACGGCACCGGGAACGGCGCCCCGGACGGCGGCGCGGCCGTGGCCCTGCCGCCCGCCCACGCCGGCTTCGACTACCAGATCGGCGGCCCCTACCCGCCGCCGCCCGGCGTGGCCGTCGTCACCCGCGACCACGAGGCGTCCCCGGCCCCCGGCCGGTACACCATCTGCTACGTCAACGCCTTCCAGGCCCAGCCGGACCGCGAGGGCGACTGGGACCCCGACCTGCTGCTGCGCGACCGCGACGGCGAGGTGGTCGTCGACGAGGACTGGGACGAGGCGCTGCTCGACATCGGCACCCCGGCCCGGCGCGACCGCGTTGCCGCGCGGGTCGGGGCGTGGATCGACGACTGCGCCGAGAAGGGCTTCGACGCCGTCGAGCCGGACAACTACGACAGCTACGAGCGGTCCCGGGGCTTGCTGACCGGCGGCGACGCGCAGGCGTTCCTGTCCCTGCTCGCGGCCCGCGCGCACGCCCGGGGCCTGGCCGTCGCCCAGAAGAACGCCGTGGAACTGGCGGACCGCCGGACGGCGGCCGGAGCCGACTTCGCGGTCACCGAGGAGTGCGGGCGGTACGGCGAGTGCGGCGCCTACACCGCCGCGTTCGGCGCCCACGTCATCGACATCGAGTACAGCGCCGAAGGCCTGCGCGCGGCGTGCGCGGACTCCGGCGGCCGGCTGAGCGTCGTCCGCCGCGACCTGGAGGTCTCCGCCCCGGGCGACCGCGGATACCTGCGGCAGACCTGCTGACCGCCGCCCGCGGCCCGGCAGACGGCCCGTCGGCGCACCGGCAGCCCCCTGCCCGCTGCCCGGCGGCGCGGCGGGCCCGTACGGTCCGCAGTGCCTGGCCCGGTACGGCCTGAGGGCCCGTCGACCGCCGTCGGCCCGCGCGGGCCGCGGGCCGGGCGGCACGCACGCCGTCCCCGAGCGCCGGGCCCCGGCGGCGCCGGGGGACGAAGCCCGAAGCCGCGGGCGCCGCCCGGCGGCGCCTGACGCCCGCCCCGCCCGCGGATGCCCGAGGATGGGCCCATGACCGACATCACCTACGTCCAGGGCGACATCACCGAGCAGCACGTCGACGCCGTCGTCAACGCGGCCAACTCCTCCCTGCTCGGCGGCGGCGGAGTCGACGGCGCCATCCACCGGGCCGGCGGGCCGGAGATCCTCGACGCCTGCCGGGAGCTGCGTGCCTCCCGGTTCCGCGACGGCCTGCCCGCCGGCCAGGCGGTCGCCACGACCGCGGGCCGCCTCCCGGCCCGCTGGGTCATCCACACCGTCGGCCCCGTCTGGTCCGCCGCCGAGGACCGCTCCGCCCTCCTGGCGTCCTGCTACCGCGAGTCGCTGCGGGTCGCCGACGAACTCGGCGCGGCGACCGTCGCGTTTCCCGCCGTCTCCACGGGCGTCTACCGCTGGCCCGTGGAGGACGGGGCCCGCATCGCGGTCGAGACGGTACGGAGCACGGACACCGCGGTGCGGGAGGCGCGCTTCGTCCTGTTCAACGCGCCCGCGTACGCCGCCTTCACCGCGCAGCAGCCCTAACGCGGCCCGTGCCCGCCCGCCTCACGGCCCGCCCGCGCGGCCCGGTGAGCGCGTACCGGCGAAGGCAGCTCAGACGACGGCCCTGTCGGGGGCGTGGGCGGCGATGGCGGCGGCGGTCTCCTCCGGGGTGAGCGCCGCGCTGTCCAGCCACCAGCCGACACCGCCCGACTGCTCGCGCATCACCCGGTACTGGGGCGCGAAGTCGAAGTGGACGCGCTCCCGGACCGGGCGGGCGGCGTTGCGCTGGCGGCACATCGCGAGCGGCGGGGCCGGCACGACGGACATCACCGGCCGGGGCCGCAGCGCGCCGACCACGAAGTCGAACGCCGCCCGGTCGCCGATGGCGTACCCGACGACCGGGGCGACGCCGTCGTCGGCAAAGTTGCCTGCCGGCGCGCGCATGTCGCGGGCGCACAGCCGCGCCTGGCGCCGGGACTCCTCGGCGGGCTCGCCCAGGAACCCCACCCGCCCCTGGACGAGCCGGGCGCCGGCCGGACCCCGCCCGCCCACCGCAGTACCGCCCGGGTCCCGTACGGCCTCACAGCGGCTTGCCGGGAATCTCCAGATAGGCCTTCAGCAGTTGCGCCGCCGCCGGGAAGCCGAGCGGGAAGGCGGTGGCGTCGATGTGGCTGATCGGACGGACGCCCATCCCGGCGTTCACCGCGAACGCGGCCCGCATGCCGCGCACCCCCGCGACCGTCACCGGCTGGACCCGGTGGTCGCCGGTGCCGCGCAGCAGCGCCGCGGTCACGCCGGGCAGGACGTCTCCGGCGGGCCACACCACCGCCCCGTCCGCGGCCACGAACCCCACGTTCCAGGTGGGACCCTCCAGGATCCAGCCGTCCGGGCCGGTGAACAGGACGTCGTCGGCGCCGCTCACCTGGGCGCGCCGGCGGGCGTGCAGCGCGCCGAACAGGCCGGTGTGCTTCACCCGCGGGGTGTCCCGCACGTACGGGGCGGTGACCACCCGCAGCGGCGGCAGCGGCAGGCCGGCCGCCGGACGGCGGGTGACCAGCACCCGCGGGGCGCCCGGCCGGCCGGGATGCCCCAGGTCCAAAGCCGGGTCGAAGACCGTCACCCGCACCAGCACCGGCCCCGTGGTGTCCGCGACGGCCCGGCGCAGCAGGCCGCGCACGTACGCGGTGTCGAGGTCGGCGCCGAAGACGGTCCGGCAGTCGCGGACCAGCCGGTCCAGATGGAGCCCCAGGCCCCGCACCCGGCCCTCCTCGACCCGCATGGTGGTGAAGTGGCCGTAGTTGGTGAGGGCCAGCGCACCCAGCGCCGCGGCGTCGGCCGTCCGCCCGTCGAGTTCCGCGTCCGGATACGTCATGTCGCCCGCCCTCGCCGGCCGCCCGCCGCCGCGGACGGGCGGCCGGCGAGGTCCGCCCCGCGGCGGGCCGCCGCGGGGTCGCGGGTGAGACCCGCGTAGTCCTCGGCGAAGCTCGCGGCGGCAGTCCGGGAGCCGACCAGGTGCCGCAGCCGGGCCCGGCGCAGCCGCGTCTCCATGGGGTCCTCGCCGGGGTGCGGGTGGAGCAGCCAGGTCATCCGCGCCGAGAAGTCCTGGGCCTGCCACACGTGGCGCAGGCAGGTGCGCGTGTACTGGTCCAGCGGTTCGCGGTTCCCGCCCGCGTACCACGAGGCCAGGGCCCCGGCGAGGACGGCGGCGTCCGACACGGCGAGGTTGAGGCCCTTGGCACCGGTCGGGGGAACGATGTGGGCCGCGTCCCCGGCGAGGAACAGCCGCCCGTACTGCATGGGTTCGGCGACGAAGCCGCGCATGGACGTGATGCCGCGCTGCAGGACGGGGCCCTCGTTGAGGGGCTCGCCGGAGGGGCACAGGCGGGTGCGCAGCTCCGCCCAGATCCGGTCGTCCGGCCACCGGGCCAGGTCCTGGTCGGGAGCCACTTGCAGGTACAGCCGGCTGACGGTGGCCGAGCGCATGCTGTGCAGGGCGAAGCCGCGGTCGTGGACGCCGTAGACCAGCTCCTCCCCGGCCGGCGGCGCGGCGGCGAGGATGCCGAGCCAGGCGAACGGATAGTCCTTCCGGTAGGCGGTCAGGTGCCCGCCGGGGACGCTGCGGCGGGTCACGCCGTGGAAGCCGTCGCAGCCGGCCACGAAGTCGGCGCGGACGGTGGTGGGCGTGCCGCCGAGGGTGCACCGCAGCGTGGCGCGGTCCCCGGTCAGCTCGTCCAGCACGATGTCGTCCACGCCGAAGTACGGGGGCGCGCCCGCCTCCGTCCGGGCCCGCAGCAGGTCCTTGACCACCTCCTGCTGCCCGTACATCGTCACCGTCCGGCCGCACAGCTCCATGGTGGACAGGCGGTGCCGCTCCCCGTCGAAGCGCAGCTCGAACCCCTCGTGGACGTGGCCTTCGCGGTCCATGCGCTCCCCGGCCCCGCTGTCCCGCAGGAGGTCGGCGGTGCCCTGCTCCAGCAGCCCGGCGCGGACCCGGCCCTCGACGTACGGGCGGTCGTGCCGCTCCAGCACGACGCAGCGCACGCCTTCCAGGTGCAGCAGGTGGGCCAGCACCAGCCCGGCCGGACCCGCGCCGACGATGGCGACCTGTGTGCGCACCGTGCCCATCGCGTCCTCATCCCTTTCGCTCGGTGGTGTGCGGATGCGGCCCCGGGCCGCCGGCCGGGGGCGCCCGCCCGGTACGGCCCGGGGCGCGGCCCGTCAGCCGGCCGCGGCGGGGTGCTGGCCGGGGAACTCCGCGCCCAGCAGCCGCAGCAGCGGGGTGGCCTTGACCGCGGTCTCCTCGAACTCGGCCGCGGGGTCCGACAGCGCCACGATCGCTCCGCCGACGCCGTAGGACACCCGGCCGGGCGTGGCGACGACCGTGCGGATGACGATGCTCAGGTCGGCGGCGCCGGAAAGGGAGAAGTAGCCGATGGCGCCGGAGTACACGCCGCGCGGCCCGGCCTCCAGCTCGTCGATGACGCGCATGGTACGGATCTTCGGCGCTCCGGTCATGGAGCCGCCGGGGAACGCCGCCCGTACGCAGTCGACCGCGCGGTGGCCCGGCCGCAGGCGGGCCTGCACGGTGGAGACCAGCTGGTGCACGGTGGCGTAGGACTCGACCGCGAAGGCGCTGGGCACGCGGACCGAGCCGACCTGCGCGCACCGGCCCAGGTCGTTGCGGACCAGGTCCACGATCATCAGGTTCTCCGCCCGGTCCTTCTCACTGGTGCGCAGCTCCTCGCGCAGCAGGTCGTCCTCGGCGGGGGTGGCGCCGCGCGGCCGGGTGCCCTTGATGGGCTTGGACTCCACCAGGCCGTCCGCGCCGACCCGCAGGAACCGCTCCGGTGAGGTGCTGAGCACCGAGAGGGAGTCCAGCAGCAGCAGCGCGGCGAACGGAGCGGGGCTGGTGCGGCGCAGGAACCGGTAGCCCTGCCACGGGTCGAGATCGCCCCGCGCGTGCACCATGTTCGTCAGGCACACCTCGTAGGTCTCGCCGCGGCCGATCGCCTCCTGGCAGGTGGCGATGGCCGCGAGGTAGGCGTCCCGGTCGTGCCGCAGCCGCAGGCCGGACAGGTGCTGGGGCCCGGGGCCGGGCTCGGGCCGGCGGCCGCCGAGCCGGGCCAGCGCGGCCGTGGTGCCCTCCAGCCAGGCGCGGGCGGGCTGCTCGGCGCCGGGCGCGGCGAGGGCCAGCAGGTAGGCGGTCGCGGTCAGGTGGTCGAACACCACGGCCCGGTCGGCGTAGACCATGACCGCGTCGGGCTCGGCGGAGCGGTGCGCGCGGTCGCCGCCGCAGTCGGCCTTCAGCTCGTACCCCAGGTAGCCGACCCAGCCCAGCGTGAAGTCGAACGGCAGCTCGGGCACCTCGACCCGGCGCGCGGCCAGGTCGCCGGCGAGCCAGTCGAGGAACGGCTCGCCGACGACCTCCGTCCCCGCGGCGGAGGTCACCGTGACCGTGCCCTGCCACACGTCGGCCGTGGCCACGCGGGCCAGCGGACCGGAGGCGTCGCCCATGGCGGAGAACCGGCCCAGCGAGGCGTCGGTGGCGCTGCTGTCCAGCCAGAACGCGTGCCGGGAGGAGCGGAAGAGGTGGTCGAAGACCACTTCGTCGACGGCGCGCGTCGGTACCCGCTCGACCAGCACCCGCCACGGTCCGCCCCCGTCGGTCCCCGCACCCGGGGCGGCACCCGCCGCGGACGCGGGGGCGGCCGGCGGCGCGCCCTCCGGCGCCGCGG
>NZ_JAVSCF010000242.1:0-9734 GCF_031932565.1 Streptomyces sp. B1866 | reverse complement strand
CGCGCGGGTCTCGGGCTGCGCGCCGGTGCGGCTGCTGCGCGCGGCCGGGGTGCCGGTGGCCGCGGGCAGCGGGGCGCTGCGGGACGCGGCGAACCCGGTGGGGCGCGGCGACCCGCTGGAGGCCGCCTTCCTGCTGGCCTCGCGCGGCGAGCTGCGCGCGGAGGACGCCTACGACGCGGTGGCAGCCCGCGCGCGAGCGGCCATGGGGCTGGCGCAGGTGCGCGTGGAGGCGGGCTTTCCCGCCGAGCTGCTGGCCGTACGGGGCGACGGGCTCGCGGGGGTGCTGTCGCTGGCGTACAGCCGGGTGGTGATCCACGGCGGTCGGGTGGTGTCGCGCACCAGCGCGGTGCGGGAGTACTGCGACTCGGCCGCCGCGGTGGCCCTGGACCTGCCGCGGCAGTCGCGGCCGGGGGACGGCGGCCGGGAGCCGGACTGACCGGCCGCCGTCGGGCGCGGGCGGGCCTGGAGCTGGAGGCTGGGGACCTGGGACCTGGGGGGCCTGGGTGGCCGTACGCGGGCCCTGGCGGCGGCCTGCGGGCCCTCGGGCGGTGCGGCGGGCCCCGGGGGGCGGTACGGGCCCGGGCGGCGCCGAGCCGGCCGTACAGGCCTGTGGCGCGGGCAGGCCGCCGGGCCGGGGCAGACGGTCGGTCAGGCGGTCGACCGGGCGCACGAGTCCGCCCGGACGGCGTACGGTCGGGATCATGCGCATTGTCATCGCTGGTGGACACGGACAGATCGCGCGGCGCCTGGAACGCCTGCTCGCCGCGCGCGGGGACGAGGTCGCGGGCGTCATCCGCAAGCCGGAGCAGGCCGGCGCCGTGCTCGCGACGNAGCCGGAGCAGGCCGGCGCCGTGCTCGCGACGGGCGCCGAGCCGGTCGTGTGCGACCTGGAGGCGGCGGGTGTGGCCGACGTGGCCAGGCACCTGGAGGGGGCGGACGCCGCGGTCTTCGCGGCGGGCGCCGGCCCGGGCAGCGGCGCGGCCCGCAAGGACACCGTGGACCGGGCGGCCGCGGCGCTGTTCGCGGACGCGGCCGAGCAGGCCGGGGTGCGGCGGTTCGTGGTGGTGTCCTCGATGGGCACCGACCGCGACATCCCGCCGGACACCGACCGGGTCTTCGCCGCCTACCTGCGCGCCAAGACGGCCGCGGACGCGGACGTACGGGCCCGGGCCGGCCTGGACTGGACCGTGCTGCGCCCGGGCCGGCTGACCGACGACCCGGGGACGGGGCTGGTCCGGCTGGCCGAGCACACGGGCCACGGGCCGGTGTCCCGGGACGACGTGGCGGCGGTGCTGCTGGCCCTGCTGGACGAGCCGGGCACGATCGGCCTGACGCTGGAGCTGGTCGGCGGCCCGGTGCCGGTGGAGGAGGCGGTGGCCCAGGTGGCCCGGCCGCGCTAGCGGCCCGCGCCGTCCGCCGGCCCGGCGTCGGGCCGGCGGGCCCGGAGGCGGGAACCGGCCGGCCGGGTCGGTGGCTCCGGTCCGGCCGGTCCCCGGCAGGTGACGCGCGTCGGCCGGATCTGACGGGTTTGCCACGCGGTGACCGCAGAAGACGGCGACGGGCGTCAGGGCCCGTAGGCGTCAGAAGTCCACGCGGGTCGCCTCGTCCGCGCGGCCGACGGACTCCTGCCCGTACAGCCGCTCGTAGGCCGCGCGGATGCCCTCGATCTGCGGGTCGTGCACGCGGGCCTCGGACACCGGGTAGAGCAGGATCAGCTCGTACGACCGCTCCCGCTCGATCCGCCCGCTGTCGTCGCGCCACTGGCCGCGGCCGTCCTGGATGGTCAGCCCGGCCGGGAAGCTGGGCGTGACGTGCTGGTCGACGAAGGCCAGGAACTGCTTGTCGGTGACGGCGGGCCCGCCGTCGGGCCGCTCGGTGCCGAAGAAGAGCCGGGTTTCCACGTACGGCCTGCCCCGGCCCGCGGCGGCGGAGGCGGCGGCCTTCGGATCGTCGTCCAGCGCGGCGTACGCGGCGACGGGCGTTCCGGCGGCGAGGACGAGGGCCGCGGCGGTGGCGGCGATACGGACACGCGGTGTCATGGTCGGCATGGGCCGATGATCTCGCGCGTGCGTTCGACACGACAGATCGCGTGCCGCTGAGCGGAACCGGCGGCGGCGGCCCGCGGCCAGGCGAGGCCGACCGCGGCGACGGCCCACCTGGCCCGGGCGACGGAGAAACGCGCAAGGGCCCGTACGCAGCGTTTCACGCTGGTCACGGGCCCTTCCGACCGGGTGGCGGCGCCAGGATTCGAACCTGGGTAGGCATAGCCGACAGATTTACAGTCTGCTCCCTTTGGCCGCTCGGGCACACCGCCGGGGATGTGGCCAGGATCTTTGCTCCCGGCATCGGGAACTCCCTGGCGACGACGTAAACAATACCCGATGCCATGGGGTGCTCCGCCACCGTATTGACCTTGACGCCGATGTCGGCGCCGGGCCGCGGGGCGGGCGGAGCGGCAGGCTCGGGGGGCGGCGCGGGCTACCAGTCGCCGCGGGCGGCGAACGGGCGGCTGGTGGAGACGATCTCGTGGCCGAGCGGGGTGAGGGATATCGGGATCAGCTTGAAATTGGCCAGGCCGAGCGGGATACCGATGATCGTGACGCACAGGATCACGCCCGTCACCACGTGGCTGAGGGCGAGCCACCAGCCCGCGAGGAGCAGCCACAGCACGTTCCCCACGCAGGAGGGGGCGCCCGCGCCGGGGCGGCGCACCGCCTCGCGGCCGAAGGGCCACAGGGCGAAGAGCCCGATGCGGAAGGAGGCGATGCCGAAGGGGATGCCGATGACGGTGACGCACAGGATGAGGCCCGCCAGCATGTAGGCGCACGCCAGCCAGAAGCCGGAGAAGACCAGCCAGATCACATTCAAGATCGCCTTCATGGCCGGTATCCTGCCATCTCCTCCAGCCGGGAGATGCGCTCCCGCATGGGCGGATGGGTGGAGAACAGCCGGGCCATGCCGCCCTCGCCGGGGCGGAACGGGTTGGCGATCATCAGGTGGCTGGCCGTCTCCAGGCGCGGCTCGGGCGGCAGGGGCAGCTGCCGGGTGCCGGCCTCCAGCTTGCGCAGGGCGCTGGCCAGGGCGAGCGGGTCGCCGGTGAGCTGGGCGCCGGACGCGTCGGCCTGGTACTCGCGGGAGCGGCTGACGGCCAGTTGGATGAGGGAGGCGGCGATCGGACCCAGGATCATGATCAGCAGCATGCCGACGATGCCGGGGCCCTCGTCGTCGTCCGACCGGCCGATCGGAATCAGCCACGCGAAGTTCACCAGGAACATCACGACGCTCGCCAGCGCGCCCGCGACCGAGGAGATGAGGATGTCGCGGTTGTAGACGTGGCTGAGCTCGTGGCCGATGACGCCGCGCAGCTCGCGCTCGTCCAGCAGGCGCAGGATGCCCTCGGTGCAGCAGACGGCGGCGTTGCGCGGGTTGCGGCCGGTGGCGAAGGCGTTGGGCGCCTCGGTCGGGGAGATGTACAGCCGGGGCATGGGCTGGCGGGCGGAGGTGGACAGGTCCCGGACCATGCGGTAGAGCGCCGGGGCCTCGAACTCGCTGACCGGGCGGGCGCGCATGGCGCGCAGGGCCAGCTTGTCGCTGTTCCAGTAGGCGTACGCGTTGGTGGCCAGCGCCACCACCACGGCCACGACCAGGCCCGTACGCCCGAAGAAGCTGCCGACGAGGATGATGAGCGCGGACAGCCCTCCGAGGAGCACGGCGGTCCTCAGGCCGTTGTGTCGGCGGTGCACGGTACGCCTCCCTTGGTGCCCGGGGGAACCTCTGGCCGAGGTCCCGCTGTCCGGCCTGTCCGGCGGGACCTCCTGACTGCGCCAACGCCGGACGGCGGCCGGTAGTTCCCTTTCCCCCCTTTGTGCGGGCCAAGCGGGGCTGGTGGGGCCCCCGCGCGGGGCCCGTGCGGCCCCGCGCGGGGGTCACAGGAGGGTGCCGGAGGCGAAGCGCAGCACCAGCTGCGGCGCGCCGGACAGGGCGACGCCGAGAACCGCGGCCAGGCCGATGGCCGCGGTGAGGGGGACGGGTACGGGCCGGCCGCGGGCGGGGGCCGGGGCGGCTTCGGGCGCCTGCCCGGGACGGTCGCCGGTGCGGAAGAGGACCGCCGTCCACTGGAGGTAGTAGTAGAGCGCGATCACGACGTTGACGGCCATGACCACGGCCAGCCAGCCGAGGCCCGCGTCGACCGCCGAGGAGAAGACCGCCACCTTGGCGAACAGGCCGATCACGCCGGGCGGCAGGCCCGCCAGGCACAGCAGGAAGAACGCGAGCGCCAGGGCGGCGAGGGGGCGGGTGGCGTACAGGCCCCGGAAGTCGGCGACGCGGGTCGCCGGGGCGCCGGGAGCGCCGTCGGCGGGGCCGCCGGGGGCCTCGGCAGGCGGCAGGGCCACCAGGGCCACCACCGCGAAGGCGCCGAGGTTGACGGCCCCGTACATCAGCGCGTACGTGACCGTGGAGCCGACGGCGTGCGCGGGGTCGTCGGCGTACCCGGCGGCCGCTATCGGGACCAGCAAGTAGCCGGCCTGCGCGACGGAGGACCAGGCCAGCAGGCGTACGGCGCTGTGCGCGCGCTCGGGGCGCTGGCGCAGGGCGGCGGCGTTGCCCAGGGTCATGGTCACGGCGGCCAGGACGGCCACGGCCGGACCCCACACGTCGGCGTACGACGGGAAGGCCAGCACGGTCACCAGGATCAGGCCGGAGAAGCCGACCGCCTTGCCGATGACCGACAGGTACGCGGCCACCGGCAGCGGCGCGCCGACGTACGCGTCGGGGACCCAGAAGTGGAAGGGCACGGCGGCGGTCTTGAAGGCGAAGCCGACGAGGGTGAGCACCACGCCCGCGCGGGCGAGCGTTTCCAGTCGCGGGTCGACGTGGCCCAGGCCGTCGGCGATCTCGGACAGGTGCAGGCTGCCGGTGGCCGCGTACACGAAGCTGACGCCGAGCAGGGTGACGGCGGTGGCGGTGACCGAGGACAGGAAGAACTTCAGCGCCGCCTCGGAGGACAGCCGGTCGCCGCGGCGCAGGCCCACCAGCGCGAAGGCGGGCAGGGACGCCACCTCCAGGGCGACCACGAGGGTGGCCAGGTCGCGGGAGGCGGGCAGCAGGGCCGCGCCGGCGGCGGAGGACAGCAGCAGGAACCAGTACTCGCCCGCGGGCAGCCGGGACTCCCGCACGGTGTGCACGGACAGCAGCGCGGTCAGCAGGCCGCCGCCGAGCACCAGGAACTGGGTGACGAGCGTGAACTCGTCGGCCCGGTAGCTGCACACGTTCGGCTGGGAGGTCAGGCAGAAGGTGGCGCGGTCGCCGTCGAGCAGGGGCAGCAGGGACAGCGCGGCCAGGGCCAGGCCCGCGGCGGCCGCCCAGCCCAGCAGCGGCTTGCGGGCCTCGGGCAGGAAGAGGTCGGCGACCAGGACGGCGAGCGCGGCCACGGCGGCGATGGTGGGCGGGGCGACCGCGAGCCAGTCGACGGACTGGACGAGGCCGGAGGCGAGCGGGGACATCAGTGGCCTCCTGCGAGGAGCTGCTGCACGGCCGGGTCGGTCAGGCCGAGGAGGACCGCGGGCCACAGCCCGGCGAGCACGGTGAGCGCCACGAGCGGGGACCAGGCGGCGAACTCGTGGGCCGCCACGTCCGCCGGCGCCGCGGCGTCCACGGCGTCCGCGGCGGGCGCCGGGCCGGCCGGGGCGGGCGCGTGCGGGGCCGGGCCGCCGGGGGCGACCAGGGCCGTGTCGACGGCACGCGCGGGCGCGGCGTCCGGCGCGGGCGCGGGCCGCTCGCCCATGCACACGCGGCGTACGACGACGAGCAGGTAGGCGGCGGTCAGCAGGGTGCCCAGGCCCGCGAGCACCAGGAACGTCAGGTAGGCGGGCCGGCTGAGGCCGTCGGCGGGCTCGAAGGCGCCGAACATGGCGAGCATCTCGCCCCAGAACCCGGCGAGCCCCGGCAGTCCCAGGGAGGCGACGGCCGCGAAGGCGAGCAGGCCGCCCAGGCGCGGGGCCCGGCCGTACAGGGCGGCGCCGGCCGTCCCGGCGAGCCGGTCCAGGTCCGTGCTGCCGAAGCGCTCCTTCAGGCCGCCGACCAGGAAGAACAGCAGCCCGGTGACGAGGCCGTGCGCGATGTTGGCGAACAGCGCGCCGTTGACCCCGGTGGGGGTGAGGGTGGCCACGCCCAGCAGCACGAAGCCCATGTGCCCGACCGAGGAGTACGCGACGAGCCGCTTGAGGTCGCCGCCCCGGCCGGTGCGCGCGAGGGCGAGGCAGGCCAGCGAGCCGTAGACGATGCCGACGGCGGCGAAGGCGGCGAGGTAGGGCGCGAAGGTGTGCGCCCCGTCGGGCGCGATGGGCAGCACGATGCGCACCAGCCCGTACGTGCCCATCTTCAGCAGGACGCCGGCGAGGAGGACGGAGCCGACGGTGGGGGCGGCGGTGTGGGCGTCGGGCAGCCAGGTGTGCAGCGGCCACATGGGGGCCTTCACGGCGAGGCCGACGCCGATGGCGAGGACCGCGATGAGCTGCGTGCTGTGGCTGAGCCCGGACCCGTTGTCAGTGGCGAGTGCCACCATGTCGAACGTGCCGCCCTTGATCCCGATGAGGAGCAGGCCCAGCAGCATGACGACCGAGCCGAGGAGCGTGTAGAGGATGAACTTCCAGGCGGCCTGTTCGCGCCCGCCCCCGCCCCACCGCGCGATGAGGAAGTACATGGGGATGAGCACCGTCTCGAAGGCCAGGAAGAACAGCACCAGGTCCAGCGCGGCGAAGCTGGCCAGGGTGCCGGACTCCAGCAGGAGCAGCAGCGCGGTGAAGCCCTTGGCGCGGCCCCGGTGGCTCTCGCGCTCGCGCGGGGACCAGGCGCTGTAGAGCGCGCACAGGAAGGTCAGCAGCGCGGTCAGCACCACGAGGGGCAGCGAGATGCCGTCGACGCCCAGGTGGAGGCGGATGCCGTAGGCCGGAATCCAGCGCAGGTCGGTCTCGGCCTGCATGCGGGCCGGGTGGTCGTGGTCGAAGCCGGCGGCCAGGACGGCGGCCAGGACGAGGACGGCGCCGGTGACGGTCACGCCGTGCCGCAGCACGGCCTGGTCGGGGTCGCGGCCCTTCAGCCCGGGCGGTGCGGGCAGCAGGGCGGCGACGGCGCCGACCAGGGGCAGCACGACGACGGCCGCGAGGAGGATCTGCAGGGCGGTGTGGTTCACGGGTCAGGCTCCCGCTGCGACGAGGACGGCGACGGCCAGCACGACGGAGCCCGCGAGCAGTGCGCTGAGGTAGGTCTGCACGTTGCCGGTCTGGGCGCGGCGCACGGCCGCGCCGAGCAGGCGGGGCACGGCGCCCGCGCCGCGCACGTAGGTCTCGACGACCTCCCGGTCGAGGAAGGTGACGAGCCGGGCGGCGGCGCGGGTGGGCCGGACGAACAGGGCCGTGTAGAGGGCGTCGAGGTGGAAGCCCGCGGCCGCGTGCCGGTGCAGGGGGCCCAGCAGCAGGCGGCCGGGGTCGGCGGGGTCGCGGGCGGCGGCGATGTCGCCGTAGACGGCCTCGTGCGTGGCGATGGCCTCGGCCTCGGCGGCGGCGGGCTCGGCGGCGGGGACGGCCACGGCGCCGAGGGGGGTGCGGGCGGCGCGGGCGGCGGTGTGCCGCCAGGCCGCGTAGGTGACGAGGACGCCGGCCAGGGCGGCGCCGGTGCCCAGGACGGAGGTGGTCAGGGTCGGGTCGAGGGAGTGGTCGTCGAACCAGTCCGGGAGCGCGCCGACGGCGAGGCCGAGCGCGGCGCTGGGGACGAACAGCACCCACAGCACGGCGTTCATGACGAAGGGGGTGTGCGCGGGGCCGTGCGCGCTGTCGGCGGGCGCGGGGGCCTGCGGGGCGGCGGGCCCCCGCCAGGCGGGGGGCGCGGCCGCGAGCAGCCACAGGCGGGCGGCGTATCCGGCGGTCAGCAGCGCGCCGGCGATCCCCGCGACGAGCACGGTCCACCCGGCGCCGGTGGGGACGCCGTGCGCGTGGCCTTCGGCCGCGTGCTCCGCGGCGCCGAGCACGGCTTCCTTGGAGAAGAAGCCGCTGAAGGGCGGGATGGCGGCCAGCGACAGCAGCGCCACGCTCATGGTCCACAGCGCGTCCGGGGCCCGCTTCCACAGGTCGGGCATGCGGGACATGGCGGCCAGCGAGTTGGTGCCCGCGGCGTGGATGAGCACGCCGGCGGTCAGGAACAGCAGCGCCTTGAACGCGCCGTGGGACAGCAGGTGGAAGACGGCCGCCCCGCGGTCGCCGACGGCCAGGGCGCCGGTCATGTAGCCGAGCTGGCCGATGGTGGAGTAGGCGAGGACGCGTTTGATGTCGTCCTGGGCGAGCGCGGCCAGGCCCGATCCGACGATGGTGACGGCCGCGACGACCGCGAGCACGACGAGCGCGGCGGCGGAGGCGGCGAAGACGGGCAGCAGCCGGGCGATGAGGTAGACGCCGGCCGCGACCATGGTGGCGGCGTGGATCAGCGCGGACACCGGGGTGGGGCCGGCCATGGCGTCGGGCAGCCAGGTGTGCAGCGGGAACTGCGCGGACTTGCCCGCGACCCCGGCGAGCAGCAGCAGCGCCACCAGCGTCGGGTGGTCGAGCTGGAGGCCGTCGTGGGCGGTCAGCCGGGTGGTGATGGTGCTGATACGGAACGTGCCGGCGTCGGCGGCCAGCGCGAAGATCCCGATCAGGAACGGCACGTCGCCGAGCTTGGTGACCAGGAAGGCCTTCAGCGAGGCCGAGCGGGCGGCCGCCGTCTCCCAGTAGTGCCCGACCAGGAAGTACGAGCAGATGCCCATGACCTCCCAGCCGACGAGCAGCACGATCAGGTCGTCCGAGTAGACGACCAGGAGCATGGCGGAGGTGAACAGGGACACCAGCGCGGCGTACGACGCGTAGCGGGGGTCGTCGCGCAGGTAGCCGGTGGAGTAGATCTGCACGCAGGAGGCGACGACGCCGACCAGGACCGCGACGAGGGCGGCGAAGCCGTCCACGCGCAGCGCGAGGTCGACGGGCACCGAGCCGGTGTCGGCGAGCCGGGTGGCGGCGCCGGCCGCGGCCCCGCCGCCCTGGCGCACGGCGACGGCCACGGCGAGCGCGGCCGCGGCGAGGGTGGGCAGCACCGCCAGCGGCCGTACGAAGCCGGGGGCGCGGCGGCCGAGCAGCAGGCCCGCCACGGCGCCGAGGAAGGGCAGGACGGGGACGAGGGCAGCGGTGGTGGTGATCGTCACGCGGTCCGCCTTCCGACGGGAATCCCCTGGTCGGAGCCGTTGTCAGTGGCGGCTGCCACACTGCTGTCAGTGGGTTGGTCAGGGGGCGGGGCTTCGGCGAGGTCGCGGAGCTTGTCGATGTCGGACGTGCCGCGGTTGCGGTAGACGAGGAGGACGATGGCCAGGCCGATGCCGATCTCGGCCGCGGCGATGGTGATGACGAAGAGGGTGAGCGCCTGGCCCGCGTGCAGGGTGTCGCGCAGCCAGACGTCGAAGGCGATGAGGTTCAGGTTGACGGCGTTGAGCATCAGCTCGACGGACATCAGCACCAGGATCGCGTTGCGGCGGGCCAGGACGCCGTAGACGCCGACGCAGAACAGGAGGGCCGCGAGGACGGTGGGATAGGCGAGGTGCATCAGGGCTTCTCCTTACCGCGCGCACCGGTGCCGCCGCCGGCCGGTCCGCTCGCCGGTCCGCCGACCGGGGCGCCGCCGGCCGGGCCGCCGCCGGGCCGGCCGCCGTCGGG
>NZ_JAVSCF010000241.1:0-9846 GCF_031932565.1 Streptomyces sp. B1866 | reverse complement strand
CAGCGGGTGTGGACGGGGCGGCTGTCGGTCTCCGCGTTCCCCTGGCTGGCCGACCACCAGGTGCTCGGTCAGGTGCTGCTGCCGGGCGTGGCCTGGGTCGAACTCGCCCTGCACGCAGGGCACCAGGCCGGTTTCGGCTCCGTCGAGGAACTGACCCTGCAAACGCCGCTCGTCCTCGACGCGTCGGACGCCGTGCGCATCCGGGTCGTGGTCGCGGAGGCCGGAGAACCCGGCCGCCGGGTCGTGTCGATGCACTCGCGCCGCGGCGACGGCGACTGGGTGAGCCACGCCGAGGGCGTCCTCGGGCCGGACGGGCCGCCCCCGGCGCCGCTCGCGCAGTGGCCCCCGGCCGACGCCGCGCCGCTCGACACCGACGGGTTCTACGACGACCTCGCCGCGGCCGGCTACCACTACGGGCCCGGCTTCCGCGGTCTGCGGCGGGCGTGGCGCGGCGGCGCGGACCTGTTCGCGGAGATCGGGCTGCCGGAGGGCGCCGACCCCAGCGGATACGGCCTCCACCCCGGGCTGTTCGACGCGGCCGTCCACAGCGTGGCCCGCGCCGAGGCGGGCCCGGGCGGCCTGGCGGAGACCCGGCTTCCGTTCGCCTTCTCGGACGTACGGCTCTTCGCGACCGGGGCGGCCTCGCTGCGGGTCCGTATCAACCCCGAGGAGTCCTCCTGGCAGGCGTGGGACGACTCCGGACTGCCGGTCCTCACCATCGGGCGGCTCGCCAGCCGTCCCGCCGACCCCGGTCAGCCGGCCGTGCGGCGGCGGGCCGACTCCCTGTTCCGCGTCGCCTGGCGTCCGGCCGCACCGGTCGGTCCGGCCCCGGCCTCCTGGGCCGTCCTCGGCCCGGACCCCGTCGGCCTCGTCCCCGGCCTCGAAGCCACGGGCGCGCGGGTGGAGACAGCCGCGAGCCTGGCCGCCATCCGAGCGGTCCCCGACGCCGTGCTGCTCCCGCTGCCGGGCCTGCGGGACGCGACCGGCCCCGGCGACGTGCCCGCGGCCGTACGAGCGGCGACCGCGCGCGTGCTGAGTGCGGTGCAGGACTGGCTCGCCGACGACCGGTTCGCCGACGCGCGGCTGGTGGTCGTCGGCCACAGCGCCGAAGACGGCGACCTCGTGCACGGAACGGCGCGCGGTCTGCTGCGCTCCGCCCAGGCCGAGCACCCCGACCGCATCACCCTCGTCGACCTCGACGGCCATCCCGCGTCGCTCGCGGCTCTGCCCGACTACGCGCTCGGCCCGGAACCGGAGATCGCGGTACGCGCCGGGGACGGCCGGGCACCCCGGCTGGCCCGGGCGGAGGGCCCGGCCGGAACGGGCTCGCTCGGCACCGGAACCGTCCTGATCACCGGAGGCACGGGCACGCTCGGCGGACTGCTCGCCCGGCACCTCGTGCGGACCCACGGAGTCACCCGGCTGCTGCTGGCCGGCCGCCGCGGACCGGAGGCGGACGGCGCGGACCGGCTGCGCGCCGAACTCACCGGGCTCGGCGCGCAAGTCGACATCGTGGCGGCCGATCTCGCCGACCGGCGGAGCGTGGCCGCGCTGCTGTCCGCCGTCGACGTCGGCCACCCGCTGTCGGCCGTCGTGCACGCCGCCGGCGTGCTGGACGACGGCGTGCTCGGCACGCGGTCCGCGCGGTGGCTCGACTCGGTCCTGGGCCCCAAGGCGGACGGCGCCTGGCACCTGCACGAACTCACCGCCGAGATGCCCTTGGCCGCCTTCGTGCTGTTCTCCTCGGCGGCGTCCGTGCTCGGCGCGGCGGGACAGGCCAACTACGCGGCGGCGAACGGCTTCCTGGACGCCCTGGCCGCCCACCGCGTCGCCCGGGGCCTGCCCGGGCTCTCGCTGGCCTGGGGGCTGTGGGCGCACCGCAGCGAGCTGACCAGGCGGGTCGGCTCCCCCTCCCGCGCCACCGCGGCCGTCGGCGCCCTGTCCACGGCGGAGGCCCTGGCCGCCTTCGACGCCGCCCTGCGCGCCGGGGAGCCGCTGGCGGTGCCGATCCGGCTGGACCCGGCGCCCGCCGCGTCAGCCCCGTCCGCCGCGGACGTACCGGCGATGCTGCGCGGCCTGGTCCCCGTACGCCGCCGGACCGTCACCGGCACGCGGCCCGGAGAGACGGCGGACGACGGGCAGGTGGCCCGGCAGCTGGCCGGCCTGCCCCCCGAGGAGCGGCTGCGGCGCGTACAGCAGGTCGTCCTCGACGCCGCGGCCGCCGTCCTCGGCCACGACAGCCGGGACGCCGTCCCCCTCACCCGAGGCTTCCTCGAACTGGGCTTCGACTCCCTGACCGGGGTGCGGCTGCGCAACCTGCTCTCCCGGCGTCTGGAGCTGCGCCTGCCCGCCACCGCCGTGTTCGACCACCCCAGCCCGGCCGACCTGGCGGCCCACCTGGCCGCGCGGCTCGCGGACACGGTCGACCCGACCGCGCAGGCCCTGCGGCAGCTGGAAACCCTGCGCCGCGGCGTCAGCGGGGCCGCGACCGAGGGCCTGGACCGCGCCCTCGTCGCACAGCGGCTCACCGCGCTGCTCGACGAGCTCCGGCAGCCCGGCGAACCGGCCGCCTCCGGTGACGACCTGGAAAGCGCGACGGCCGACGAGATCTACGCCTACATCGACAACGAGCTGGGCATCGGGGGTGTGCAGTGAGCGGCGACGACAAGGCACTCGCCTACCTCAAGCGGGTGACCGCGGACCTGCGGTCGACACGCGCGCGGCTGCGGGAACTGGAGTCCGCCGCCACCGAACCGATCGCCGTCATCGCCATGGCCTGCCGCCTGCCCGGCGGCGTACGCACCCCTGAGGACCTGTGGGACCTCGTGGCGCACGGGCGGGACGCGGTCGGGCCCTTCCCCGCCGACCGCGGCTGGGACCCCGACCTCTACGACCCGGACCCGGACGCACCCGGCAGGTCCTACGCCCGCGAAGGCGGGTTCGTGCACGACATCGCCGACTTCGACGCGGCCTTCTTCGTGATCTCGCCGCGTGAGGCGCTGGCGATGGATCCGCAGCAGCGGCTGCTGCTGGAGTGCTCGTGGGAGGCGATCGAGCGGGCGGGCATCGACCCGGCCTCGCTCAAGGGCAGCCGGACCGGCGTCTACACCGGGCTCATGACGCACGAGTACGCGACCCGCCTGCCCGAGATCGACCAGGAGTTGGAAGGCGTGGTCGGGATCGGCAACGCGGCCAGCGTCGCCTCCGGCCGCGTCTCCTACACGCTGGGGCTGAACGGGCCCGCGGTCACCGTCAACACGGCCTGCTCCTCCTCCCTGGTCGCCCTCCACCTCGCCGCACAGGCCCTGCGGCAGGGCCAGTGCGCCCTCGCGCTGGCCGGCGGCGCCTCGGTCATCGCGGCGCCGACGGTGTTCGCCACCTTCAGTCGGCAGCGGGGCCTCGCCCCGGACGGCCGCTGCAAGGCGTTCTCCGCCGCGGCCGACGGCACGGGCTTCGGCGAGGGCGTGGGTGTGCTGGTGCTGGAGCGGCTGTCGGACGCCCGGCGCAACGGGCACGAGGTGCTGGCCGTGCTGCGCGGTTCGGCGGTCAACCAGGACGGAGCCAGCAGCGGATTCACCGCCCCCAACGGACCCGCCCAACAGGACGTCATCAACCAGGCCCTGGCGGACGCCCGGCTCTCCGCGGCGGACGTGGACGCCGTGGAGGGGCACGGTACGGGGACGCGGCTGGGCGATCCGATCGAGGCGCAGGCGCTGCTCGCGGTGTATGGGGAGGGTCGGTCTGGGGATCGGCCGTTGTGGTTGGGGTCGGTGAAGTCGAACATCGGGCATGCGCAGGCGGCTGCGGGTGTGGCCGGTGTGATCAAGATGGTGCTGGCGATGCGTACGGGCGTGCTGCCGCGGACGCTGCACGTGGAGGAGCCCACGCCCGAGGTGGACTGGTCCTCCGGCGCGGTGCGGTTGCTGACCGAGGCGCGGGAGTGGCGGTCGGAGGGGGGTCGTCCGCGGCGGGCGGGCGTGTCGTCGTTCGGTATTTCCGGGACGAATGCGCATGTGATCGTCGAGGAGGCGCCGGCGGTGGAGCCGGTGGCGGTGGAGCGGTCCGCTGTCGGCGTTGTGCCGTGGGTGGTGTCGGCGCGTACGGCGGAGGGGTTGCGGGAGCAGGCGGCCCGGGTGGTGGAGGTCGCTGCCGGGCAGGACCCGGTGGATGTGGGGTGGTCGCTGGCTGTGACGCGTTCGGCGTTCGAGCATCGGGCGGTGGTGGTGGGTGGGAATCGGGATGAGTTGGTGGCGGGGCTGTCGGCAGTGGCGGAATCCGGCGGTGACAGGGCGGCGGATACCGGTGGTGTGGTGCTGGTGTTCGCGGGTCAGGGGTGTCAGTGGGTGGGGATGGGTCAGGAGCTGGTGGGGCAGTCGCCGGTGTTCGCGGGGTCGATGGAGCGGTGTGGGCGGGCGTTGGCGCCGTACACGGATTTCTCCCTGCTGGATGTGCTCGGTGACGAGCGGGAGCTGGGGCGGGTGGAGGTGGTGCAGCCCGTGTTGTGGGCGGTGATGGTGTCGTTGGCGGAGGTGTGGCGGTCGTGGGGTGTGCGGGTGGCCGCGGTGGTGGGGCATTCGCAGGGGGAGATCGCGGCGGTGACGGTGTGCGGGGGGTTGAGTGTGGAGGACGCGGCGCGGGTGGTGGCGTTGCGGAGCCGGTTGATCGCGGGGCGGTTGTCCGGGTTGGGCGGGATGGTGTCGGTGGCGTTGCCGCGTGAGGGGGTCGTCGGGCTGCTGGGGGGTGTGCCGGGTGTGTCGGTGGCGGCGGTCAACGGCGCGTCGTCGACGGTGGTTTCCGGTGAGGTGGCCGGGCTGGAGAAGCTTGTCGCCGCGTGTGAGGCGTCGGGCGTGCGGGCGCGGTGGATCGAGGTGGACTACGCGTCGCATTCGGCGCAGGTCGAGTTGGTCCGTGACGAGTTGCTGGATGTGCTGGAGGGCATTTCGCCTCGGTCTGGCGAGGTGCCGTTCGTGTCCACGGTCACGGGTGGGCAGGTCGACACCAGCGAGCTGGGCCCGGAGTACTGGTACCGGAATCTGCGGCAGACGGTGGAGTTCCGGTCTGGTGTCGAGTGCTTGCTTGGCCAGGGGCACGGGGTGTTCCTGGAGTGCAGTCCGCATCCGGTCCTCACCGTCGGCATCGAGGAGACCGCGCACGACAGCGCGGCGCGGGCCGTCGTCCTCGGCAGCCTGCGCCGCGACGAGGGCGGCCTCGCCCGGCTGGTCGCCTCCGCAGGCGACGCGTGGGTGCGTGGCGTGCCCGTCGACTGGGCGGGCCTGCTGCCCGGCGGCCGGCGCGTCGAACTGCCCACCTACCCCTTCCAGCGCGAGCGGCTGTGGCTGGAGGCGCCGCGCACCCGCGCGGCGGACGTCAGCGTGGCGGGGCTGGTCGAGGCCGGGCACGAGCTGCTGCCGGCGGCGGTGGAACTGCCGGGCGGCCAGTGGGTGTGGACCGGTGAGCTGTCACTCTCCTCCCACCCCTGGCTGGCCGACCACCAGGTGCTCGGCCAGGTGCTGGTCCCCGGCGCGGCCTGGGTCGACCTCGCCCTGCACGCGGGCCACCAGGAGGGCCACGGCTGCGTCGAGGAGCTCACCCTCCAGGCGCCGCTCGTGCTCGGCGAGTCGGACACCGCCCAGGTCAGGGTGGTCGTCACCGACCTCGGCGAGCCGGGCCGCCGGGCGGTGTCGGTGCACTCGCGCGGCGCCGACCAGCCCTGGGTGACGCACGCGGAGGGCTTCCTCACGGCCGGGGGACCCGAGCCGCACAGCATGGCCGTGTGGCCGCCCGCCGGCGCCGACCCCGTGCGGACCGACGGGTTCTACGAGCGGCTGGCGGCAGCCGGATACCAGTACGGGCCGCTCTTCCAGGGCGTCCGCGCGGCCTGGCGCGCGGGCGAGGACCTGTACGCCGAGGTCGCCCTGCCCGAGGACGCGGAGGTGGCGGGATTCGGCATCCACCCCGCCCTGTTCGACGCCGCCCTGCACACCGCGGCCGCCGCCGGCCTCGGCTCGGGCGAGACCCGGCTGCCGTTCTCCTTCGCCGGCGTACGGCTGTACGCGACCGGCGCCAGGTCGCTGCGGGTACGGGTGAGCCCGGCCGGCGGGCAGGGCATGGCGTGGGAGGCGTGGGACACCACGGGCCTGCCCGTGCTCTCCCTCGGCCGCCTGGCCACCCGGCCCGTCGACCGCGGTCAGCTCACCGCCCGGCGGCCCGAGTCCCTGTTCAAGGTCACCTGGGACGAAGCCGTCCCCGTCGTCGGACAGGCGGCCGCCGCCCACGGCGTCGTGCTGGGCGACGACCCGCTCGGGCTCGGCCCGGCGCTGCGGGCCGCGGGCTGGCAGGTCGAGACCGCCGCCGACGTGGCGTCCGTCGGCACGCCCCCCGAGGTGCTGGTGCTGCCCTGCGTCCCGCCGGCCCGCCCCGACGAGGACGACCTGCCCGCGGCCGTCCGGGCCGCCACCGGTCATGTGCTGGGCGTCGTCCAGCGGTGGCTCGCCGACGAGCGGTTCGGCGACTCCCGCCTGGTGGTCGTGACCCGCGACGCCCTGCCGGGCGACCTCCTGCTCGGCCCCGTCTGGGGCCTGGTGCGGTCCGCCCAGACCGAGAACCCCGGGCGCGTCACCCTGGTCGACCTCGACGACCACCCCGACTCGGCGGCCGTCCTGGCCGAGGTGTGCCTGGCCGACGAGCCCCGCGTCATGGTCCGTACGGGCAGGCCGACGGCCGCCCGGCTGGTCCGGGCCGCGGCGCCCGAGCTGGTGCCGCCCGCCGGAGCGGACGCCTGGCGGCTGGAGATCACCGAACCGGGCACCTTCGACAACCTCACGCTGGGCGTCTACCCGCACGCCGAGAAGCCCCTCACGGACCACGAGGTGCGGGTCGCCGTCCACGCGGGCGGCCTCAACTTCCACGACGTGGTGGCCGCCCTCGGCATGGTGGACGACGACCTCACCCTGGGCCGCGAAGCCGCCGGCGTGGTCGTGGAGGTCGGCGGCGCCGTACCGGACCTGGCGCCCGGCGACCGGGTGATGGGCATCCTGTCCTCCGGCTTCGGCCCGCTCGCCGTGACCGACCACCGCTACCTGGCGCGGGTACCCGACGGCTGGACGTTCACCCAGGCGGCGTCGGTGCCCGCCGCCTTCCTGACGGCCTACTACGGGCTGTGCGACCTCGGCGGCCTCCGCGCCGGCGACCGGGTGCTCGTCCACGCCGCCGCCGGCGGCGTCGGCATGGCCGCCGTGCAGATCGCCCGGCACCTCGGGGCCGAGGTGTTCGGCACCGCCAGCCCGCGCAAGTGGGGCACGCTGCGCGCCATGGGGCTGGACGACGCCCACCTGTCCTCCTCCCGCAGCCTCGACTTCGAGCCGAAGTTCATGGACGCCACCGGAGGCCGGGGAGTCGACCTCGTACTGAACTCGCTCGCCCGCGAGTTCGTGGACGCCTCGCTGCGGCTGATGCCCCGCGGCGGCCGGTTCGTGGACATGGGCAAGACCGACGTCCGCCGGCCGGAGCAGGTGGCCGAGGACCACCCCGGCGTCGCCTACCGGGCCTTCGACCTGGTCGAGGCCGGACCGCAGCGGACCGGGGAGATGCTCGCCGAGATCGTCCGGCTCTTCGAGGCCGGCGCGTTCCGGCTGCCGCCCATCACCCAGTGGGACGTGCGCCGGGCACCGGAGGCGTTCCGGTACATCAGCCAGGCCAAGCACGTCGGCAAGATAGTCCTCACCGTGCCCCGGCCCTTCGGGACCGACGGCACGGTCATGGTCACCGGCGCCTCCGGCACGCTGGGCGGCTTCTTCGCCCGGCACCTGGTCACCCGCCACGGCGCGCGGCGGCTGCTGCTGGTCAGCCGCGGCCCGGAGCGCACCGAGCTGGTGGAGCAGCTGACCGGGCTCGGCGCCACCGTCACCTGGGCCTCCTGCGACCTGGCGGACGCCGCCGCCCTGGAGCGGGTGGTGCGGTCCGTCGACGACCGGCACCCGCTGGTGGCGGTCGTCCACTCGGCCGGCGTGCTCGACGACGGCGTGATCGACAAGCAGACCGCCGAACGGCTCGACACCGTGATGCGCCCGAAGGTCGACGCCGCCTGGAACCTGCACCGGCTGGTCGGCAACGCGCCGCTGACCGACTTCGTGCTGTTCTCCTCGGCCAGCGGCGTGCTCGGCGGCGCCGGCCAGTCGAACTACGCGGCGGCCAACGCGTTCCTCGACGCGCTGGCCGAACACCGCCGCGCCCAGGGGCTCGCCGCCCAGTCGCTGGCCTGGGGGCTGTGGACGGACCGCAGCACGATGACCGGCCAGCTGGGCTCCACCGAACTCGCCAGGATCGCCCGCAACGGCGTCGCCGAGATGTCCGAGGACGACGGCCTGGCCCTGTTCGACGCCGCCCGGGACACGGCCGAGGCGGTGCTGCTGCCCGTGCACCTGGACATCGCCAGGCTCCGGGGCCGGTCCGGCGAGGTGCCCGCCATGTTCCGCAGGCTGGTCCGTTCGACGGCCCGGCGCACCGCGAGCACGGCGGTGCGCGGCGCCGGCCTGGCGGACCAGCTCGCGTCGCTGTCCGGAGCCGAACGCGCCGAGCTGCTGCTGGGACTGGTGCGCGAGCACGCCGCGGCCGTACTCGGGCACGGCACCCCCGAGGCCGTCGCACCCGACCGGCCCTTCCGCGACCTGGGCTTCGACTCGCTCACCGCGGTGGAGCTGCGCAACAGGTTCACCGCGCTCACCGGCCTGCGCCTGCCGGCCACCCTCGTGTTCGACCACCCCACGCCGTCGGCGCTCGCCGCCCGCCTCGGCGACCTGCTGGGCGCCGACACGGCCTCCCCGGCCGAACCGGTGCTCGCCGCCGTCGGCCGGCTCCGCGCGGACCTGCGGACACTGGCCCCCGACGCCGACGGCGCCGAGGACGTGACGCTCCAGCTGGAGGCGCTGCTGGCCGAGTGGCGCGAGGCCGTCGAGCGGCGCGACGCGCAGGCCGCCCCGGACCACCTGCCCACCGCCGCCGACGACCTGGCAGCGGCCACCGACGAGGAGATCTTCGCCTTGGTCGACAGCGAACTGGGGGAGTCCTGATGACCGCGGGACCCGCCGAGGACAAACTCCGCGACTACCTCAAGAAGACCCTCGCCGACCTCCGCGCCACCAAGCAGCGGCTGCGCGACGCCGAGCGCAAGGGCACCGAGCCCGTCGCGATCGTGGGCATGAGCTGCCGCCTGCCCGGCGGCGTACGGACACCGGAGGAGTTCTGGGAACTCCTCGACGCCGGGACCGACGCCCTCGCGCCACTGCCCACCGACCGCGGCTGGAACGCCGACGCGGCGTTCGACAGCGGCCGGACGTACCTGCGCGAGGGCGGATTCCTCTACGGCGCGGGCCGGTTCGACGCGGCCTTCTTCGGAATATCGCCGCGTGAGGCCCTGGCGATGGATCCGCAGCAGCGGCTGCTGCTGGAGTGCTCGTGGGAAGCGGTCGAACGGGCCCGGATCGATCCGAGGTCCCTGCACGGCAGCCGCACCGGAGTCTGGTTCGGCACCATCGGCCAGGACTACTTCTCCCTCTTCGCCGGCTCCGGCGGCGAGTACGCCAACTACCTCGCCACCGCCTGCTCGGCCAGCGTGCTGTCCGGCCGGGTGTCCTACGCGCTGGGCCTGGAGGGACCCGCGGTCACCGTGGACACCGCGTGCTCGTCCTCGCTGGTGGCCCTCCACAACGCCGTACAGGCACTGCGCTCCGGCGAGTGCGACCTCGCCCTGGCCGGCGGCGCCACCGTGATGGCCACACCGACGGTCTTCACCGCCTTCTCCCACCAGCGCGGCCTCGCAGGCGACGGGCGCTGCAAGGCGTTCGCCGC
>NZ_JAVSCF010000240.1:0-9848 GCF_031932565.1 Streptomyces sp. B1866 | reverse complement strand
AGGTCGTCCGGCTGGAAGTACAGGCCCGGCTCGACCGTCAGGCACATGCCGGGCTCCAGGGTGCCGTCCGCATACGACTCGCGGCGGGCCACGGCGCAGTCGTGCACGTCCATGCCGAGCATGTGGCCGGTGCCGTGCAGGGTCCAGCGGCGCTGGAGGCCCAGTTCCAGCACGCGCTCGACCGGGCCGTCGACCAGGCCCCACTCGACCAGGCGGGCGGCGAGGACCCGCTGGGCGGCCTGGTGGAAGTCGCGGTACTTCGCACCCGGGCGCACCGCCGCGAGGGCGGCCGCCTGCGCGTCGTACACCGCGTCGTAGACCTTCCGCTGGACCGCGCTGAAGGTGCCGTCGATCGGCAGGGTGCGGGTGATGTCGGCCGTGTAGAGGGTGCGGGCCTCCACGCCGGCGTCGAGCAGGAGCAGGTCGCCCGCGCGTACGGGGCCGTCGTTGCGCACCCAGTGCAGGGTGGTGGCGTGCGGGCCCGCGGCGCAGATGGAGCCGTAGCCGACGTCGTTGCCCTCGACGCGGGCGCGCAGGAAGAACGTCCCCTCGATGTACCGCTCGGAGGTGGCCTCCGCCCGGTCCAGGACCCGGACGACGTCCTCGAAGCCGCGGATGGTCGCGTCCACCGCCGACTGGAGCTCGGCGATCTCGAACTCGTCCTTGATCAGGCGCTGCTCGCTGAGGAAGACCCGCAGCTCCTCGTCACGCTCGGCGGTGACCTTGTCGGCGAGCGCCGCCTCGATCCCCGCGTCGTGGCCGCGCACCACGCGCACCGGGCCGGTGGCGGCCTTCAGCTGCTCGGCGACCTCCCGTACGTCCCGGCAGGGCAGCCCGTACAGCCGCTCGCTCTCGGTGAGGCTGTGGCGGCGGCCGACCCACAGCTCGCCCTGGCCGTCGAGCCAGAACTCGCCGTTCTCCCGGTTGGAGCGCGGCAGGAGGTAGAGCGTCGCCTCGTGGCCGCCCGCGGGGACCGGCTCCAGGACGAGGACGCCGTCCTCGGTCTGGTCGCCGGTGAGGTACGCGTACTCGGTCGCGGCCCGGAAGGGGTAGTCCGTGTCGTTGGACCGGCGGCGGAGGTTGCCCGCCGGGACCACCAGGCGCTCGCCGGGGAAGCGCGCGGACAGGGCGGCGCGGCGGCGGGCGGTGTGGCCTGCCTGCGGAACGGGCTGGAGGTCGTGCCGCTCGGTGTCGGCCCAGCCGTGCTTCATGGACTCGGCCAGCTCGTCGGAGAGGTCCGGGTCCAGTCCGTTCTTCCGCCTCTTGACCGGGGGCTGCTCGGAGGCGGGCTGGCCGGTGGCCTCTTCGGGCTCCTCGGCCGCCGCGGGCCGCTGGTCGGACGGCTTCAGGCGCTCGGGCTCGGCGGTGGGCTCCTCGGTCAACGTCATCCTCCTCGAAATCGCCCTCCTCCATCGTAGGCGCGGGGAGGACGCGGCCGGGAGACCCGCCGCGCGTGCGTGGGCGGGCGGGCCCGCCTCGTCGGGCCGGGGGCTTGCCCGGCCGCGCGTGGGTCCGTGCGGCGGTCCGTGCGTGGGTCCGTGCTTCGGGGCGTTTCGTGTGCGCCGGTTCGTACGGGCTGGGTTGTGTGTCTTCGTTCGTGCGCTTCGGGGCGTACGTCAGTCGAAACGTGCCGCCAGCAGGACGATGTCCTCTTCCGGTGCCTCCGGGTGAAGCGTGCGCAGCAGGTGGTCCGCGACGCGGTCCGGGTCGCCGCGCACCGGGCCGGGCAGGCCGGCCGCCGCCGCGCGCAGCCGCTCGTAGGCGTGGTCCGTCGACGCGGTGGTGCGGTGCGGCGGGCCGCCGTGGTGGAGCAGGCCGCTGTTATAGAGGAGGAGCGTTTCTCCGGGGGCCGGCGCGATCTCGACGCTGGGCGCCTCCCAGCACGACAGCATGCCGAGCGGCGCGGACAGCGACGTCTCCACGAACTCCGCGCGCCGCGCGCCGATCAGCAGCGGCGGGCAGTGCCCGGCCCCGGCCAGCACCACCTTGCGCGGGGCCGGTCCGCCGGGCTCGCAGTAGGCGAACAGGGCCGTCGCGCAGCGCGCGGGCTCGGTCAGCCGCAGCATCAGCTCCAGGTCGGACAGGACGGCGACGGGGTCCTCGCCCTCGATCACGGCGTACGCGCGCAGGGCCGACCGCAGCCGCCCCATCGCGGCCACGGCGCGCGGCCCGGCCCCGTTGACGCCGCCGACGGCCAGGCCGAACGTGCCGTCCGGCAGCGGCAGCGCGTCGTACCAGTGGCCGCCACCGTGCGATCCGGCGCGGTGGCGTACGGCGAGGCGTACGCCCGGGACGGCCGGCATGCGGGTCGTCAGCAGCTCGCGGCCGACGGTGGCGAGGGCGGCGCGGGCGCGGGTGAGTTCGAGGACGCGGGCCAGGTGGGCGGAGGCGTAGCGGCAGTACAGGGCCACCAGGCGGCGCTGGCGCTCGGCGGGCTGGGCGGGCTCGTCGTACAGCCAGGTGGCGGCGCCGAGCCGGTCGCGGTGGGCGGACCCGGCCGCCGGGGAGCGGGGCGGGCGCCGCGGGTGGGGGTGGGGGGACGGGGGCGGGCAGAGCGGGACGGCGTAGCTGGCGGCGTAGCCGACGCGCGCGGCCACCTCGCGGTGACGGGGGTCGAGGCCGTCCTCGTGCGCGATGTCGGCGTGCGCGACGTGCGGGGCGGAGGGGGCGTACGGGGCCGGGGGGCCGGGCGGGCCGGCGGGCGCCGGTGCTCCGCCGTGCGGGCCGTTGAGCGGGGTGAGCGGGGTGATCGAGGTGAGCGGGGTGAGCGGGGTGGCCGGGGCGGGCGCGGCGGGTCGCGGGTGCTCCGGCGGGTGGCTGGGCGACTCCTCGAACAGCCGTCCGGCCGCGGCCGACGCCGGCGGGATCGTCTCCATGTGGCCGACGTCGGCGCGGCACAGGCCGAGGGTGACCGTGGTGACCGGGCCGAGCCCGTCGGCCGGTTCCAGGGCGACGAGGCCGCGCCGGGCGCCCACGAGCGCCGCCCCGGCGCGCACCACCTCGTTCAGAGCCTCGTCCAGGGTGCCGGTGTGCGCCAGGCGCTCCGTGAACGCGCTGAGGGCGGCGAGGTCGGCGGCCCAGGCGGCCAGGTGGTCCTCGGCGGACCGCTCGGCTTCTTCTGCTCCGCCCGCTCCGACCGCTCCGCCCGCTCCGCCCGCTCCGCCCGCTCCGCCCGCTCCGCCCGCTTCGTCGGCGGCTGGGCTCTGGGAGGCGGGGTCCGGGTCGGCCGTTTCCGCGTCGGCCGCGTCGGTGGTCTCGGAAAGGTCCGCCTCGGGCTGTCCAGACTGTTCGGGCTGTCCGGCCGGCGGGCGGTCCGGACCAGCCGGTCGGTCCGCACCGTCCGGTCGGTCTGGTTCTGACGCGGCTTCAGGAGAGTCCGGGGCGCGCTCGGGGTGCTCGGTGTCCTCAGCCGTACGCGGGGCGTCGTCCGGCGTCGAGGGCGGCGTCGAGGAAGGGGTCGAGGGTGGGTGGGAGGAGTGGCCGACAGTCTCCCCGGGGGCGTCGGCAGATGAATCGAATCCGGCCACTTTTGGCAGGCGGGGTGCGCTCATGTCCGGCCGCCCTCGTGTGCGGCGTCCGGCTTCCTCAAGAGCATCGCGAACCCCCTGTCGTGCTGCGCCGCTACCGTGCCGCTCCTGACTCCACATGTATCGCCGCGACGAGGCGATGTCCAGCATCGTTGCGGTGGGGTTGTCGGCTCTGTAACCATTCTCTGGTTGGCTGAAAACATGCCAAGCAGCCGCCCGTTTGAGGTCGAATGACGTCATTCGGCGGCGCGTCGGATCCACTGCGGGGGGTATCTCTTCGGAGAGGGGTACGGGTAGGTGGGATCACCCGGAACCCCGTGGCCGGTCCCGACGTCATAGTCGGCGACGGCCGCGCCCACCCTCGGTGGCGTGGGGACGCACCATGGAGCGGGCAAGGCGCCGCGGGGCGCGCCACCCCTCGCCACCCCTCGCCACGTTCCACGCTCGGCCAGCGGCGTGATGCGCTGCTTCGTACGCGCAGTGACCTGCGGCCCACCCGGCGTGACGGGCGAACAATGCCGCACAGCACCACGTAATGCCATGTGAAGTGCCATGTAGTGCGAAGTCGTGTGATGGGTATACAGCTCACGGCGTTAACCTCGTTAACGGAAAGGAACGGGCGCTCATGCGCGAGATCGTGGGAAGCCGACGCAAGTTCTCGCTGTGGCGCGGCACGAGGCAGCCGCTGCTCCGCGCGGCGCTTGCCTTCGCCACCGAGTGGCAGTGGCCCGTACTCCCCGGCGTCGGTCTGCAGCCCGGGCGGGCGCGCGGGCGGCTGGCCGCGCCACCACTGCGCGAGCTGGCTGGATACGGTCGGCAGCGCGCGTGCGGCTGCCCGCACCCCGACTGCGTGGTGCCGGGCGGCCACCCCTTCGACCCGGGTCTGCTGGCGGCCAGCACCGACCCGCGCATGGTCCGCTGGTGGTGGGCGAACCGGCCGGCCGCGCCCGTCATCCTGGCCACCGGCGGGCGGGCGCCCTGCGCGGTGAGCCTGCCCGCGGTCGTGGGCGCGCGGGCGCTCGCGACGTTCGACCGGTTCGGCGTGCGTACCGGCCCGGTGGTCGCCACGCCCACCCGCTGGTCGCTGCTGGTGGCTCCGTACTCGCTGGAGGAGCTGGGCGAGCTGCTGAACCGTCAGGCCTGGGTGCCCAGCTCCCTGCGCTTCCACGGCGACGGCGGCTACGTGGCGCTGCCTCCCTCGCAGACCGGCGCGGGCCGGGTGTGCTGGGAGCGCGCGCCGCAGCGGCGCGGCGGGGCGCCGTGGCTGCCGGAGGTGGCCACCGTGCTCGACGCGCTGGTCGAGGCGAGCACCTGCGCGCCGGACGGCAGTCGGCTCGCGTACTGACGCCCGGAGACGGGCGGCGGGGGGCTCGTCCGCCGGGTACGGGGGCGTACGGCAGGTCGGCAGGCCCGGGCAGGTCTGACGAGTGCGCTTGGCCGCGCGCTGCGGCGGGACGCGGCGTGGGTGGCGGCGGGTGGCGGCGGGTGGCGAATCCGCGGGCGCCGGACGGCGGGTGGCGGACCGGGCTTCGGGGAGCGCGGACCGCAGCCAGGGGCCGCGGGCTGGGGATCGCGGGCCGGGGCCGTGGGGCGTCGGCCGCGCGGCGCTCGTGTTCTCGTGCCCCTTGTGGCGCCCCTCGTGCCGGGCCCGTCACTCGTACGGCTACCGCCCTTCGGGAGACCTGTCCGGCGCCGGACGCCAAGCCGCCCGAGAATTCACGTATCAGGTATTATGTTCGGATAGTCGTCACGCGTTCCGGCGAGTACCAGGTGGGTCCCATGGCGCCTGCGTTCCAGCGAGGTCCGGCGCATCTCCGGGTGGTCGCGCTCGCGAGCGCGGCGGCGCTCGCCGCCGCCCTGGCACTCGCCGCGGCGACCGAAGGGCACATGGGCGGCCGTTCGCCGGGGGAGCGCGGGACGTCGCCGGTGCCGCCCCAGGACGGTCGCTCGCGGGAGTTCGCGGACCAGCCGCTGAGCCCGGCCTCGGGCCGCTCGGCCGGCCGGACGTTCGTACCGCCGGTAGCGCCGGTGCCGCCGGTAGCGCCGATCTCGCCGGTGCCGCCCGTACGGTCGGCGCCGCCCGTTCCGCCGGTGTCGGACGTACCGCCCGTGCCGCATGTACCGCGGGTACCGCCCGCGCCGCCCGCGCCGCCGGGGGCCGTGGTGTCTCCGGTGCCGGTCGTCCCGTCGTCCGCGCCGGGAGCGTCCGCCGCGCCGTCCGCCGCGTCGGCGGCTTCCGTCGCAGAGACCTCCGCGAGTCCCTGACGGGCCGTCTGAAGGCCTGTCCGGCGTCCCGGGCGCCCATCCGGGGCCGCGTACGGGGCCGAAGGCCCACGGCGGGGCTCAGCGGCTCGCGCGCGGCGGTCCCGCAGCCCGTACGGGAGCGGTCCGGAAGGAGCGGCCCGGATCCGGGTGGGCCGTGGCGGCCGTACGGAGCGGGCCGCCCGCCGCGCGTGGAGTGCTCCGGGGCTCGTGCCCGGCCGCCCTCGGACCCGAGCCGGGCGCTCCGCGGCCGTCCGGGTCCGGGCGCCCTCCGCGGCCGTTCGCGGCCGTCCGGGTCCGGGCACAGAAGCGCCCGGTCGCTGGCGACGGGGGATGCACCAGCGACCGGGCTCTTGGAAACCGTAACAAGAGATCGGCGGTCTGCAAATTCGATCGCGGAATTCCGGACGCCTGATTACGGGCTGAAGCGGGTGACTGTGAGCAGTCTCACGTCCATGGGGCCCTCCGCGGCCCCCGTTCGGCCCCTTCTAGCTGAGTGTCACCTGACGGTTGGTGAGGCCGCCCCGGGCGCGCCGCTGTTCGGCGGTCAGCGGCGCGTCGACGGCCAACGCCTCGCCCAGCCGCTCGGCGAAGACCGCCGCGGGCTTCTCGGTCTCCTCCGCGCTCATCGCGCTCGGCAGGTCCCACACCGGCACCGTCAGCCCGTGGGCCCGGAAGGAGCCGACCAGGCGGGTTCCCTCGCCGAGCGAGGACGCGCCCGCCGCGTGCAGCCGCGCCAGGGCGTCCAGCAGCCGCTCCTCCGGGTGCGGCATCACCCAGCGCAGGTGGTTGCGGTCGGGCGGGGCGCACCAGTACGCGGCCTCGACGCCGGTGAGCCGGGCCGTGGGGACCGCGGCGGCGTTCGCCCGCTCCAGGGACGCGGCGACCTCGCCCGTGGCGCTCGCGGCGTCCTCCAGCCAGAACTCGAAGCCCTCGTGCACAGTCGGCGTGAAAGGCGCGGTCGGGTCCAGCAGGTCCTGTAGGCGCGGGCCCTCGGCGGACGGGCCCGCGGCCGGGACCGGCGTGCCGGGCTCGGCGGTCAGCGCGCGCCGCAGGACGTCCGCGAGGTCGCGGCTGACGTCGCCGGACGCGGTGTCGTTCTGCAGGCCCAGCAGGACCGCCCCGCTGTCGCGGCGCAGCGCGGGCCAGGCCATCGGCAGCACGGTCGCCAGGGTCAGCGACGGCACGCCCTCGGGCAGCCCGTCCCGCGGCCGCAGCTCGGCGGTCGCGGCCGGGACCAGCTCGCGCAGCGCCACCCAGTCGCACTCGCCCGGCAGCCCCTCGAAGGGCCGCCGGACCAGCTCCGTGGCCGCCTGGACGGCGGTACGGCCGTGGCAGGCCTTGTAGCGGCGGCCGGAGCCGCAGGGGCACGGCTCGCGCGCGCCGACGGCCGGCACCGCCCCGCCCGCGGCCGGGTCGGCGCCCAGCCGCGGCGGCGCGGTCCGGGGCGCGGTCGTGGTCCCCTTGGTGCCTCTGGTCGCCTTCGTCGGGGGGCGGCGCTTCTTTGCCATGGCGTGGCGGTCTCCCGGTCGGTGCGGCTCGTGCCGGCCCGGAGCGGCCCGGCTGCGGTTCGAGGCGGCTCCGTACGCGCTCGTACGGGCGCGCGGGGCACGGCACTGGACCCGCACGGGCCCGCTCGGCCGTGCGACGTGGACTGGTACGGGCGGGAAGCCTAGCCCTTTGGCCGAAACCATGCGGGAATCCCGCGGCCCTCGCGGCGGCGCGTCGCCGCGCGGCGGGGCGGACGGTGGCACGCGCGGGGTGCGGGGACTCTCGCCGGGCCCTGGAGCCGGGCCCTGGAGCCGGGCCCTAGAAGGGCTCGTCGAGGTCGGCGAGGGACGGCTCGGGGTCGAACACGGGCGCCAGACCCCCGGCGAGCCCCGGGGAGAACGGCGGCACGGCGTCGGCCGCCCCGGCGCCCGGGACCCCGCCGCCCGGAGCCGCCCCGGCCCCCAGCGGCGCCCCGGCACCCAGCGCGAGACCGGGGCCGGAGGCGACGCGCGTAGCGAACTCGTCACAGGCCGCGGCCAGTACGGCCCACACGGTCACCTCGCCGGGCTCGTACCGCACGCCCCAGTTCTCGGCGAGGGCGGTGATGATGGTGAGGCCGCGGCCGCCGCGCGCGGTGACGGACGGCGTGGCCGGAACGGGCCGCGTCGGGCCGCCGCCGTCGGTCACCTCGACCGTCAGCCGGGCCTCCGCGTCCACCCGCCAGGCCGCGCGGACCGTGCCCGCGTCGTCCGCGCACACGTCGGGGCCCAGCCCGGACGCCTGGCCGGACGCCTGGCCGGAACCGAGCGGACGGCCGTGCCGCCACGCGTTGCCGAGCAGCTCGGAGAGGACCAGGACCGCGTCGTCCACGATCGAGTCCGGCAGGCCGGTCCCGAGCAGATGCCCGCGCATCCAGTGCCGTGCCGCGCCGACGCCGGCGGGACCATGGACCACGGCCATGGTCGACGCCGTCGGCACCCGCTGTGCCACCACCCACGCCACCCCCGAGATCCTCCTTTGCCCCACGCCACGGGCAGGATGCCCCGGTGAAGTGCATAGGAAACCGGCCAATTACCACCCGGTGACGTACTCGACATCCAGGGGCGCGTCCCGAACGCGCCGGTGCACTCCTTGTAATGCCCCACTATGAGCGGCCGAGTTGTGACAACACCTGCTTGGGACGGTTCGTGATGACCGCATCGACTCCGAGCCGGGCGCAAAGCTCCACGTCAGCGGGGTCGTCCACGGTCCACACGTGCACCTCGTGGCCCGCGCGGTGCAATCGGGCCACGTAGCCGGGGTTGCCGCGTACGATCCGGATGCTCGGCCCGGCGATGCGGACGCCCTCGGGCAGGTGCCCGTCCCGGTGGCGCGGCATGAGGAACTGCATCAGGTAGACGGCCGGCACGGCGGGCGCCTCGGTCCGTACGCGCTGGAGTGAGCGGGCGGAGAAGCTCATCACCCGCACGCGCGGGAGCTCACCGGGCGGCGGCGCGTCCAGCCCGTAGCGGCGCAGCAGCGCCACCAGCCGCTCCTCCACCCGTCCGGCCCAGCGGGTGGGGTGCTTGGTCTCGACGGCCAGCTCGACGCGGCGGGGAGCGTCGGCGACCAGGGCGAGGAGGCTGTCGAGGGTGAGGACGGCGGTGCTGTCGCGGTCGGGCTCCTCGGTGTCGGTGAACCGTCCCTTCCACGATCCGAAGTCGAGGGCGGCGAGGTCGGACAGTTCGAGGGAGGAGACCGCGCCCCGGCCGTTGGAGGTCCGGTCGACGCGGCGGTCGTGCACGCACACGAGGTGGCCGTCCGCGGTCAGCCGCACATCGCACTCCAGCGCGTCGGCGCCGTGCTCGATCGCGCGGCGGTAGGCGGCGAGCGTGTGTTCGGGCGCCTCCTCGGAGGCCCCGCGGTGGGCGACGACGGAGACGGCGGGAGGGCCGGGGCTGGTGCTCCGGGCCGGGTGCGCGGAGGTCACCGGGTCATGGTGCCACCACCGGGCGCGATCGGGTGAGGCCTGAAACGAGATCGCGGCGCCGCTGACACGCCGGGAAGCGCGCCGCGGCGCCCCGCGGCGCGCTTCCCGGCGCGCGGATACGGGCATCGGACGGGCCGACGGTGGAACCCGGCCGCGGACGTCTCCACGACCGGCACCCGGGCGACCGGCCCACCCGGACAACCGGCCCACCCGGGCCACCGGGACGACCAGGAGGACCGGGACCCGGCCCGGCGCGGCGCTGGTGGTTTGTCCTGGAATAAAGGATGGCGGGCGGGGTGGCCGCCGCTCCTTACGGTGGTCTGACGCGCTCTGGGAAAGGCTTTGCCGAAGACGGTTGCGGACGATGCATGCGGAAGATGACGGAACCTTTGTACGCGTGGGCCGTCACCCGGAATGTCGTGCACATGAGGAGAGAGCTGTGAGCACCGAGAACGAGGCCACCGGCGTTCCGCCCGCGGACGGGCCGCGTCCTGGCACTCCGGCGTCGCACCCCGGCCCCGCCCCCGCGACGCCGCCCGTACCGGCGGCGCCCTCCGGGCCGCCCACGGCCGGGCCCGGCGCGCCCGTGCCGCCGGCCG
>NZ_JAVSCF010000239.1:0-9866 GCF_031932565.1 Streptomyces sp. B1866 | reverse complement strand
GCCCGCTCCCCGCGCGCGCGGCGGGACCGTACGCCGCCGCCACGCCGCACCCGCCTACGCGGGGCGCGACCCGCCGCGGCCGCACCCGGCGGGCGGCGGCGGTTTCACGCCGCATACGACGGCAGGCGCTCCACCGGGCGCCGGGGCGGCCTCCGGCGCGCCCGCTTCCCTGAACGTAACGCTCCGTAATCCGCGCGCAATACGCACTCCCTCCACCCCGGGGCCGGCCCCGGCTCCCCGCGGGCCGTTCGCCGTTCTACGCGCGCTCATCTGCGTGAACTTTCCACGCACTCCTTAGCGGAACTGTCGATTCTTGAGTGCGGTGTGGGCGTTTGGCGACAAGCACGCCCTATGTCAGCTCCGAACTGCTACAACGACAATGACCGTCATAACAAGAGAGTCACATCCTGTTCAGCACCGCTGCCGATGCGCATCCACGCGCCTAGAGTCACGGCCAGTCACCGCGTAGCCAGGCCAGATGCGACGACACTTGCGTCCTCGCTGCGCCCGGCGCGCGTCACGGCACCTCCACGAGGGAGGCCAGCCAGGGGAAAGGACTCACCCGTGCGACACCGTTCCTTGCTGATCGCGACCTCCGTCCTCACCGCCGGAGCCCTCACCCTGACCGCCTGCGGCTCGCGCGGCGACGACAAGGGCGACGACGGCGACGGCATCACCGTCACCATCGGCGTCGACGCCCCGCTCACCGGCCAGAACTCGGCCACCGGCCTCGGCATCCAGTACGGCGCGCAGATCGCGGTGGACGATGCCAACAAGAACAACCTGGTCCCGGGCGTCAGATTCAAGATCAAGGCGCTGGACGACAAGGCGCTGCCCGGCACCGGCCAGCAGAACGCCACCGCCCTGGTCGCCGACTCGAACGTGCTCGGCGTCATCGGCCCGCTCAACTCCGGCGTCGCCGGGTCCATGCAGCAGGTCTTCGCCAACGCCGACCTGGTGGAGATCTCCCCCTCGAACACCAACGTCGCCCTCACCCAGGGCAAGGACTGGGCCAAGGGCGTCAAGAAGCGCCAGTTCGAGACCTACTTCCGCACCGCCACCACGGACGCCGTCCAGGGCGGCTTCGCCGCCGAGTACGCCTACCGCACGGCCGGCAAGAAGAAGGCCTTCGTCGTCGACGACAAGCAGGCGTACGGCGCGGGCCTGGCGGCCATCTTCCAGGACGAGTTCAAGAAGCTCGGCGGGAGCGTCGCGGGCACCGACCACGTCAACACCGGAGACAAGGACTTCTCCACCCTCGTCACCAAGATCAAGAACTCCGGCGCGGACCTGCTCTACTACGGCGGCCAGTACGACGAGTCCGAGCTGATCACCAAGCAGCTCAAGGCCCAGGGCGTGAAGATCCCGCTGTTCGGCGGCGACGGCATGTTCTCCGACACCTACATCAAGGTCGCGGGCCAGGCCTCCGAGGGCGACTACGTCACCTCCGTCGGCGTCCCCGTCACCACCCTGCCCAAGGCCAAGGACTTCATCGCGGCGTACAAGGCCAAGAAGTACCCCGGCGACTACGGCACCTACGGCGGCTACTCCTACGACGCCACCACCGCCGTGATCAAGGCCGTCGGCGTCGTCGTCGGCGCAGCCGGCGGCAAGCTCCCCGGCGACGCCCGGGCCAAGGTCGTCGACGCCGTCCAGAAGAGCGACTTCGACGGCATCGCCGGCCACGTCTCCTTCGACGAGTACGGCGACACCACCAACAAGCAGCTCACCGTCTACCAGGTCAAGAAGGGCAAGTGGGAGGCCGTCAAGAGCGGCACCTACACCGGCTGACCCGCCGCGGCGCCACCGGCCGCGCGGAAGGCCACAGCCGACCGCGCGGCCCCTCGCCCAGCCCCTCTGCCCCCTCACGCCACACGGAGGCCGCGCGGTGCACACTCTGCCGCAACAGCTGGTCAACGGGCTGCTTCTCGGCTCGATGTACGGGCTCATCGCCATCGGCTACACGATGGTGTACGGCATCGTCCAGCTCATCAACTTCGCCCACGGCGAGATCTTCATGACCGGCGCCTTCGGCGCCCTGACCGTCTGGATCAACCTCCCCGACGGCCTGTCGATCTGGGCCGCGCTGCCCCTGATGCTGATCGGCGGCGCGATCACCGCCGTACTCATCGCCGTGGCCGCCGAGCGCTTCGCCTACCGGCCGCTGCGCGGCGCCCCCCGGCTCGCCCCGCTGATCACCGCCATCGGCCTCTCGCTCGCCCTCCAGCAGGCCGTCTTCAACTGGTACCCCGACGCGAAGACCGCCCGCACCTTCCCCCAGCTCCCCGGCGACCCGCTGCACATCGGCTCGGTCGCCGTCCAGCGCGGCGACCTCTTCCTCATCGCCGCCGCGCCGTTGTGCATGATCGTCCTGGGCCTGTTCGTCTCCCGGACCCGCACCGGCCGCGGCATGCAGGCCACCGCCCAGGACCCGGACACCGCCCAGCTCATGGGCATCGACACGAACCGCATCATCGTTGTCGCCTTCGCCATCGGCGGCCTCTTCGCCGCCGTCGCCGGCGTGGCCTCCGGGCTGAAGTACGGCTCCGTCAGCTACGACATGGGCTTCCAGGCCGGTCTCAAAGCCTTCACCGCCGCCGTGCTCGGCGGCATCGGGAACATTTACGGCGCCATGCTCGGCGGGCTCGTCCTGGGCGTCGCCGAATCGCTCGCCTCCGCCTACATCGACGGTATCCCCGGCATGGAACAGCTCGGCGGCGGAAGCTGGGCGAACGTCTGGGCGTTCGTACTCCTCATCGTCGTCCTGCTGGTACGCCCGCAGGGCCTGCTCGGCGAGCGCGTCGCGGAGAGGGCGTGACCGACACCATGACCACCGCACCCGGCGCCGCCACCGAGGCGCCGACCACCGTGACCGCCCCCGTCCTGCCGCTGCCCGGGCGCCTGGCCCGCCCCCTCGCCGCGGCCGGCGCCCTCCTGGGCACCGTCGCCACCTTCCTGCCCTGGACCTGGACCACCGCGTTCCCCGGCGACCTCACCGTCACCGGCTACCCGGGCGGCCTCCAGGTCCTCACCCTCACCGGCGGCCTCCTCACCCTCCTCTACGCCGTCGCCGGCCTCGGCGTCCGGGGCCTTGGCCGGCTCAACCCGGCGCGCTCCGACAACGCGCTGCTGTGCCTCGCCCTCGGCACCTTCGCCACCACCTGGTACACCGTCGTCGCCATCGCCTCCGACCTCGGCGGCCTGGTCAACGTGGAGCCGGGCGGCTACCTCGCCGCGGCCGGCACCCTGGCCGCCGTGGTCGGCGCGCTCGGCCTCCCGCTGCACCGGCAGGCCGCCGAACCCCCGGACCCGGACCGGGAGGGCACCCGCCTCGACGCCCTCGCCCGCGGCGCCCGCCGGACCGCGCGAGCCCTGCGGCTGACCCTCGACCAGCGCCGCATCCCCGACGCCCGCCACCTGCCCGCCTGGGTCCAGTACGCGATCATCGCCCTGGCCGCCGCCGCGGGCCTGGGCCTCTTCACCTACGGCATCGAGACCGGCTACGGCGAGATCTTCACCGGCTTCCTGCTGCTGGCCGGCTTCGGCGCCTGGGGCCTGCACTCCTCCGGCCTGCTGCGGCAGTACGCCCAGCTCACCGCCGCCCACCGCGGCTTCACCGCCACCGTGGGCTTCCTGGCCGCCGCGGCCTTCCCCCTCACCCAGAGCGACGACCACAACGCCAACCTGGGCGTCAACATCCTCATCTTCGGCACCGTCGCCCTCGGCCTGAACATCGTCGTCGGCCTCACCGGTCTCCTCGACCTCGGCTACGTGGCGTTCCTGGGCGTCGGCGCCTACGCCGCGGCCCTGGTGTCCGGGTCGCAGTTCTCCGCCTTCTCCGGCACCCAGTTCCCCTTCTGGGCCGCCATGCTCACCGGGGCCGCCGCCTCGCTCGTCTTCGGCGTCCTGATCGGCGCCCCGACCCTGCGGCTGCGCGGCGACTACCTCGCCATCGTCACCCTCGGCTTCGGAGAGATCTTCCGCATCGCCGTCAACAGCATGGACGGCGTGTCAGGCCCCGACCTGACCAACGGTCCCGACGGCATCGCGCAGATCCCCGAACTCGACCTCTTCGGCTTCGACTTCGGCGCCTCGCACGACCTCGGCTCCTTCACCATCGGCCGGTTCTCCAACTACTACCTGCTGATGCTGCTGATCACCGTCCTCGTCGTGCTCGTCTTCACGCGCGCCGCCGACTCCCGCATCGGCCGCGCCTGGGTCGCCATCCGCGAGGACGAGACCGCCGCCACCGCCATGGGCATCAACGGCTTCCGCGTCAAACTCGTCGCCTTCGCCCTCGGCGCCGCGCTCGCCGGCCTCGCCGGCACCGTCAGCGCCCACGTCACCTACAACGTCGTCCCCGGCCCGTACCAGTTCGCCGGGGCGGCGCCGCCCAACTCCGCCTTCCTCCTGGCCGCCGTCGTGCTCGGCGGCATGGGCACCGTCAGCGGCCCCGTCCTCGGCGCCGCCCTGCTCTACCTCGTCCCCGAGAAACTCGCCTTCCTCCAGGACTACGAACTCTTCGCCTTCGGCCTCGCCCTGATCCTCCTCATGCGCTTCCGCCCCGAGGGCGTCATCCCCGACCGCCGCCGCCAGCTCGAATTCCACCAGGACGCCACCGCGCCCGTGCCCGGGCAGCGCGTCCTCGGCGACGACACCGTCCCCCTCGGCAAGGCGGGGGCGTGAGAACCATCATGACGACCACCACTGACAACAGCCCGCACACTCCCCCGCTCCTGCACGCCAGCGGCGTCGTCATGCGCTTCGGCGGACTGACCGCCGTACGCCACGTCGACCTCACCGTCCACCCCGGCGAGATCGTCGGCCTCATCGGCCCCAACGGCGCAGGCAAGACGACCTTCTTCAACTGCCTCACCGGCCTGTACGTGCCCACCGAGGGCACCGTCACCTACCGCGGCACCGTCCTGCCGCCCAAGCCGCACCTCGTCACCCAGGCCGGCATCGCCCGCACGTTCCAGAACATCCGCCTCTTCGCCAACATGACCGTGCTGGAGAACGTCCTGGTCGGACGCCACACGCGCACCCGCGAGGGGCTGTGGCACGCCCTCCTGCGCGGCCCCGCCTTCCGCCGCGCCGAACGGGAGTCGCGCGACCGGGCCCTGGAACTGCTGGAGTTCACCGGCCTCACCGCCCGCCGCGACCAGCTCGCCCGCAACCTCTCCTACGGCGAACAGCGCAGGCTGGAGATCGCCCGCGCCCTCGCCAGCGAGCCGGGCCTGCTGCTCCTGGACGAGCCCACCGCCGGCATGAACCCCCAGGAGACCAGGGCCACCGAGGAACTGGTCTTCGCCATCCGCGACCAGGGCACCGCCGTCCTCGTCATCGAGCACGACATGCGCTTCATCTTCAACCTCAGCGACCGCGTCGCCGTCCTCGTCCAGGGCGAGAAGCTGGTGGAGGGCACCTCCGAGGCCGTCCAGGCCGACGAGCGCGTCATCGCCGCCTACCTCGGCACTCCCTTCGAGGGCGAGCCCGGCCAGGCGGAGGCCGCCGAGGTGGAGGCCGCCGAGGCAGAGGCGGCGCAGGACCGGCGCAGCACCGCCGCAGCCACGGAGGACGGACAGTGACCGCACTGCTGGAAGTCGAGGACCTCCGGGTCGCGTACGGCAAGATCGAGGCCGTCAAGGGCGTGTCCTTCAGCGTGGACGCCGGCCAGGTGGTCACCCTCATCGGCACCAACGGCGCCGGCAAGACCACCACCCTGCGCACCCTGTCCGGCCTGCTCAGACCGGTCGCCGGCCGGATCCGCTTCGAGGGCCGGCCGCTGAACGGCGTCCCCGCCCACCGCGTCGTCGCCCTCGGCCTCGCCCACTCCCCCGAAGGCCGGCACATCTTCCCCCGCCTGACGATCGCGGAGAACCTGCAACTCGGCGCCTACCTGCGCAAGGACCCGGCCGGCATCGCCGCGGACATGCGGCGGGCGTACGAGCTCTTCCCCATCCTCGGCGAACGGCGCACCCAGGCGGCCGGCACCCTCTCCGGCGGCGAGCAGCAGATGCTCGCCATGGGCCGCGCGCTGATGTCCCGGCCCAAGCTGCTCATGCTGGACGAGCCGTCCATGGGCCTGTCGCCGATCATGATGCAGAAGATCATGCGCACGATCGCCGAGCTGAAGGCGCAGGGCACGACGATCCTGCTGGTCGAGCAGAACGCGCAGGCCGCGCTGTCGCTCGCCGACCAGGGGCACGTGATGGAGACCGGCCGGATCGTCCTGTCCGGCACGGGCCAGGCGCTGCTGCACGACGAGTCCGTGCGCAAGGCGTACCTCGGCGAGGACTGAACAGGGCGGCGCGGGGCCGTACGCGAGACGCGCGCGTACGGCCCCCAGGGCGTTCACCGGTCGGGCCGACCGCTCACAGCCCGATGCCCGGCCCCTTCAGCAGCACATGCAGAATCGCGGGCAACCCGCTGATCAGCGTGCCGATCGCGGCGATCACCAGGGGCAGCCGCCGCGCCGACCGAAGAGTCCTGGCGAGATAACCGACCAGGACGAAAAAGGCCAGGGTCACAACGCCCCCGGCGACCAACCACGTTAAGGATTCCGTGTACACGACAGCGCTCTCCCTGTGATGTGCGACCGTGCCCAGTCCGACAGAACCCGGTGCGTCGTGACGGCAGGCCCGTGACGGCTCGTGGTAAGGGAGCCGGAATCCGCTCGCGACGGCGCAGCGAGTAGACACGACGGTAGCCCAAAGTCCCCTACAGGGGCCAGACTTGATGGGAAGCACAGCAAGGCAGGGCTCCGGGGTTACCAATCCCGGAGGCCCTGCCTGAGCACGCGCCGGACTGGGCAAGCCGCAAAGCGCTGCGCCAGCAGGATGCTCCCCGCGAATAGACGATCGTTGAACTATCTGCTCTGCATCTGCTCTGCACCCACTTAACGAATGGTAAACGGGCTGGCGGCAGCGGAGATGACGCGCCGACACCCGGCCACCGACGGAACGGGACGGACTCTGCGCTCACTTAACGACAGCTGAACGCACCGCTAGACTGAGCGGGCAGCGCTGGCGCGCGCACCGGTCGCGGGAGGTGGGGGCGATACCGCTTCAGTTCGGGCTCTTAGGGCCCATCGAGGCAAGCCACGGGGGAACGGCCGTCGCCGTCGGCACGCCGCAGTGCCGTACGGTCCTCGCCGTCCTGCTGCTCGCGTCGCGCCAGGCCGTCACGGTCGCCACCCTGCGGGAGCGGATCTGGCCCGGGTCCCCGCCCGCGTCGGCGGTCCGCGCGATCCACGTCTACGTACACCGCCTGCGGCAGCTGCTCGGCCAGTTCCCCGACGACGGCACGGGAGACCTTCCCCGCCTCGTCACCCACTCCGGGCACTCCTCGGACCACGTGAGCTACGTCCTGCACGTCGCGCCCGAGGCAGTCGACGTGACCCGCTGCCGCCGCCTCCTCGAAGAGGGCGAGACCGCCGGGGCGGCGGGCGATCCGCAGACGGCACTCACCCGGTACGAGGCCGCGCTCGCCCTGTGGCGCGGTGAGCCCCTGGCCGGCCTCGCCCTGTCGGACTATCTGCGCAGTGCCTGCGCGGGCCTCGCGGAAATGCGACTCGACCTGCGCAAGCACCGAGCGGCCGCACTGCTCGCGCTCGGTGCCGCGTCCCGCGCCGCCGACGAGCTGCACGACCTGCACGCGCTGCACCGCGACGACGAGACCGTCGTGGTGCAGCTGGCACGCGCCCTGCACGCCGCCGGGGCCCAGACGCGCGCCGTGCGGCTCCTCACCGACGAACTGGCCCGCTGGAAGCGCCAGTACGGCCTGGAGCCCGACCCGCTGATACGGCAGCGGGACAGCCTCGTGCGCGGCGGCGAGCCGGCCCGATGAGTGCCGCGACACGAGCGGAGGGACGGCTGCTCGGCCCGGTCACGCTCATCGTGGACGGGGTCGACGCGACGCCCTCCGCGACGGGCACCCGCACCGTCCTGGCCTCCCTCCTGCTGCGCGCGGGGCGGACCGTACCGGCCGAGACACTCATCGGCGAACTCTGGGACGACTCCCCTCCGGTGACGGCCCGCGCGCAGATCCAGACCCACGTCAGCCGCCTGCGCCGACAGGTCGACCGGGCCCACGGCACGCACTCCGGGCACAGCCTGCTGGCCCGGCACCCGGTCGGCTACGCCCTCCTGGTCGACGCGCAGGATGTCGACGCCTTCCGGTTCACCACGCTCCTCGACCGCGCCAGGGCCCGCCTAGCCGAGGGCCGGTACGAGGGCGCGGGAGAACTGCTGCGCACCGCGCTGGACCTGTGGCGCGGCCCGGCCCTCGCGGGCGTGACCGCCGGGACCGCCCTGGCGGCAGAGGCGCGGCGGCTCGAAGAGCACCGGCTGGAGGCACTGTCCCTGCGCATCGACACCGACCTGCACCTGGGCAGACACGACCGTGCCATCCCAGACCTGCGGGCCCTCGCCGACCAGCATCCGCGGCACGAGACCTTCCACGCCCAGCTGGCCCGCGCCCTGGACGCCGCGGGCCGGATCACCGAGGCCAGGGCCATCTCCGACAGACTGGCGACCGCGCCCCGCCAGGCCGCCCTGCCCGGGGACCAGCGTCCGTCCCCGCCCGGCCCTCCCCCACCGGACCGGCGGGACCCGCCGGTCCCGTCTCCCGCCCTCGCCTCCACCGGCCTCCCCAGGGTTGCGCCCCCCACCGCGCCGGGACGGACGCCCCGGCTGCGCTTCGCGCTGCTCGGACCGGTCCGAGCCTGGCGGGGTGACGAGCGGATCAACACCGGATCGCCGCAGCAGACAGCGCTCCTGTCCGCCCTGCTGCTGCGCGGCGGGCGCACGGTGACCGCACCGGAGCTCGTCGACGGGCTGTGGGGGGACACCCCTCCCGACGCGGCCGTCGCGGCGCTGCGCACCTACGCCTCACGGCTGCGCAAGGCGTTCGGCGCCGACGCGGACGTCCTGGTGAGCGAGTCCGGAGGGTACGCCGTCCGCGTACCGGACGGAGCGCTGGACATCGAGGCGGCCGAGCGGCTGGCCGCGGACGCGGAGAAGGCCCAGCAGTCCGGCGACCGCACGCGGGCGCGCGAACTGCTCGTCAGCGCGCTCAGGCTCTGGCACGGCGAGCCGCTGGCCGGCGTCCCGGGGCCGTACGCGGAAGGCCAGCGCAACCGCCTGGCCGAGTGGCACCTCATCCTCCTGGAGAACCGCCTGGCCCTCGATCTGGAGACCGGGCTGCACGCGGAGGCGGTGTCGGAACTCACCGCGCTGACCGCCCAGCAGCCGCTGCGCGAGCGGCTGCGGGAGCTGCTGATGCTCGCGCTGTACCGCAGCGGGCGGCAGGCCGAGGCACTGGCGGTGTACGCGGACGTGCGGCGGCTGCTGGCCGACGAGTTGGGCGTGGACCCGCGCCCGGAGCTGTCCGAGCTCCAGCAGCGCATCCTGTGGGCCGACGCCGACCTGGCCGCCCCCGCGGTGGACCGCGGCGCGGCGCAACCCGTCGCCGTCCGGCCCCGTTTCCTGCCCGCGACCGTCCCGGACTTCACCGGCCGCGCGGCCTTCGTCGACGAGCTGGCCCAGCATCTGGCCACCGCCGAGACCCGCGTCACGACCGTTTCCGCGATCGCGGGCACCGGCGGGGTGGGCAAGACCACCCTGGCCGCCTACGTCGCCCACCGCGTCCGGACCCTGTTCCCCGACGGGCAGCTCTATGCCGCCCTCCAGGGCACGGGACCGGTGGCCGCCGAGCCGGAGGCCGTGCTGGGCGCCTTCCTGCGCGCCCTGGGCACCGCCGAGTCCGCCATCCCCGACGGCCTGGACGAACGCGCCGCACAGTTCCGGGTCGCGCTGGACGAGCGACGGGTGCTGGTGCTGCTGGACAACGCCCGGGACGCCGCT
>NZ_JAVSCF010000238.1:0-9876 GCF_031932565.1 Streptomyces sp. B1866 | reverse complement strand
CGCCAGTCCCGGTGCCGGAGAACCCGCCCGGCCCGGGCCCGAGGACCACGCCCGGCGCGGGCCCGCCGCCGGGGCGCCCGGCGGGGCCCGCCGCCCGGGGTCCGGCGCCCCGACACCCCCCAGGCAGCCCAGGTCCGGCGGACCCGCGGAAACCCCCGCGCCCGCCGCCACGCCGCCCCCGTCCGGCTTCACGTCCGCCGTCGCCGCCCGTCCCGACCCGGTGACCGCCGTGCCCTGGGGCGTGCGCGTCGCCGCCGAGGTCGGCTGGCGGCTGCTGGTGCTGGCCGGGACGGTCTGGGTGCTGATGCGCGTCATCAGCGCCGTACAGCTCGTGGTGCTGTCCTTCTGCAGCGCGCTGCTGATCACCGCCCTGCTGGAGCCGTTCGTGGCCCGGCTGCTGCGCAAGGGCGTGCCGCGCGGCCTGGCCACCGCCATCACCTTCATCTCCGGCTTCGTGATCATGGGCCTGGTGTGCTGGTTCGTGGTCTGGCAGGTGATGGAGAACGTCGACTCGCTCTCCAAGCAGGTCCAAGCGGGCATCGACGACCTGCGCGACTGGCTGCTGCACAGCCCGTTCCACGTGACCGAGGCGCAGATCAACGACGTCGCGGACAGCCTGCGCGAGGCCATCGGCGCCAACTCCGAGCAGATCACCTCGGCGGGCCTGGAGGGCGTCACCGTGGTCGTGGAGGTGCTGACCGGCATCCTGCTGGCGATGTTCAGCACCCTGTTCCTGCTCTACGACGGGCCGCGCATCTGGAACTGGGTGCTGAAGCTCGTCCCCGCCTCGGCGCGCGAGGGCGTGGCGGGCGCGGGCCCGCGCGCGTGGCAGACGCTGACCGCCTACGTGCGCGGCACGGTGATCGTGGCGCTGATCGACGCGATCTTCATCGGCGTGGGCCTGTTCTTCCTCGACGTGCCCCTGGCCGTGCCGCTCGCGGTCTTCATCTTCCTGTTCGCGTTCATCCCGCTGGTCGGCGCGGTGGTCTCCGGGGCGCTCGCGGTGGTGGTCGCGCTGGTCACGCAGGGCGTGTTCACGGCGGCGATGGTGCTCGTGGTGGTGCTGGCCGTGCAGCAGATAGAGGGCCACGTGCTGCAGCCCTTCATCCTCGGCCGGGCGGTGCGCGTGCACCCGCTGGCCGTGGTGCTGGCCGTGGCGGCCGGCGGGCTGGTCGGCGGCATCGGCGGCGCGGTGGTCGCGGTGCCGCTGGTCGCGGTCCTCAACACGGTCGTCGGCTACCTGCGCTCGTACGCGAGCGAGCGGGCCTTCGGCGCCGTCCCGGCGGCCGCCCCGCCGGACCAGCCCGCCCGCCAGGAGGAGCCGGCCGGACAGGACCGGTCCCGCGAGGAGCGGCGGGTGTCCGAAGACGTGTGACAGCCGCCGCGGTGGCGGGACCGCGGGGGCGGGCCTGTCCGGGACATGACGCGGCCGGGGCCCGTGCGGTGTGTCCGCACGGGCCCCGGCTCGTCGGGCACGCCGGCCGGCCGGGCCCCGGCACGCCGGTACGGGCCAGGCGTCAGCCGCCCAGCACCGCCTCGGCCTCCAGCGTCGTGCCCACGGCCTGGACGACCGCGGCGATCTTGAAGGCTTCCTGGATGGTCTCGCGGTCCACCCCGGCCTTGCGCAGCACCTGCTCGTGCGAGTCCAGGCACTGGCCGCAGCCGTTGACCGCGGAGACCGCGAGCGACCACAGCTCGAAGTCGGTCTTCTCCACGCCCGGGTTGCCGATGACGTTCATCCGCAGGCCCGCGCGCAGGGTCCCGTACTCCGGGTCCGACAGCAGGTGCCGGGTCCGGTAGAACACGTTGTTCATCGCCATGACGGCGGCGGCGGCCTTGGCGGCCGTGTACGCCTCCGGCTTCAGGTGGTCCTTGGCCTCCGGCTCCAGCGCCGCGAGCACGCGCGGGGAGCGCGAGGCGATCGCGACGGCCAGCACCGTGCCCCACAGCTGCTGCTCGGGCAGCGGCGAGTTGCCGATCACGGAGCCGAGGTTGAGCTTGAGGTCCTTGGCGTAGTCCGGCAGGGCGGACTTCAGGTCATCGAGAGCCATCGCGACCGATCACGCACCCGCGAGCAGCTTGACCGGGTCCAGGGTCTGCTCGCCCTTGCTCCAGTTGCACGGGCACAGCTCGTCGGTCTGGAGGGCGTCGAGCACCCGCAGGACCTCCTTGGGGTTACGGCCCACGGAACCGGCCGTCACCATGACGAACTGGATCTCGTTGTCCGGGTCCACGATGAAGACGGCACGCTGGGCGTACCCGTCCGCGCCCTCGACGCCGGCCGCGCGCATCAGCTCGTGCCTGGCGTCGGCGAGCATCGGGAAGGGCAGGTCGCGCAGGTCGGCGTGGTCCTTGCGCCAGGCGTGGTGGACGAACTCCGAGTCGCCGGAGACGCCGAGGATCTGCGCGTCGCGGTCGGTGAACTCCTCGTTGAGCTGGCCGAAGGCCGCGATCTCGGTCGGGCAGACGAAAGTGAAGTCCTTCGGCCAGAAGAACACCACGCGCCACTTGCCGTCGTAGGTCTTGTGGTCGATCTGCGCGAACGCCTTCTCCGGGTCGAGGTCCACACAGGCGGTCAGGTCGTACTCGGGGAACTGGTCACCAACGGTGAGCACGCGCTCTCCTCAGAGGCTCGGTGAAACCCCTGGTCACCGTGTTGCCAGAGGGTTTCCTGGGGGATGCAGGTGCGACTACAGTGCCACACCGGGCATTGATCAGGGAAATAACTATACTTGGCGATGTTGATCGGAGGTTTCTATCAGTGGTCGCGGCCGTGTCTTCCGGCGGGCCGGCGGGCAGGTCCCGGCAGCCCAGCCTGTCCCAGCTCAGGGCGTTCGTCGCGGTCGCCGAGCACCTGCACTTCCGGGACGCCGCGACCGCCATCGGCATGAGCCAGCCCGCGCTGTCCGGCGCCGTCTCCGCTCTGGAGGAGACGCTGGGTGTCCAGCTGCTGGAGCGTACGACCCGGAAGGTGCTGCTCAGCTCGGCGGGCGAGCGGCTGGCCGTCCGGGCCCGCGCGGTGCTGGACGCGGTCGGGGAGCTGCTGGAGGAGGCCGAGGCGGCCCGCGCGCCGTTCACCGGCGTGCTGCGGCTCGGAGTGATACCCACCGTCGCCCCGTACCTGCTGCCGACCGTGCTGCGCCTGGTGCGCTGCCGCTACCCCCGGCTCGACCTCCAGGTGCACGAGGAGCAGACGTCCTCGCTGCTCGACGGGCTCGCGCACGGCCGGCTCGACCTGCTGCTGCTCGCCGTGCCGCTCGGCGCGCCCGGCGTCACCGAGATCCCCCTGTTCGACGAGGACTTCGTGCTCGTCATGCCCGGCGACCACCCGCTGGGCGGGCGCGCCGACATCCCGCGCGAGGAGCTGCGGGAGCTGGACCTGCTGCTGCTCGACGAGGGCCACTGCCTGCGCGACCAGGCGCTGGACGTCTGCCGCGAGGCCGGACGCGCCGAGGGCCTGCCGGTCACCACCAGCGCCGCGGGCCTGTCCACCCTGGTCCAGCTGGTCGCCGGGGGCCTGGGCGTTACCCTGCTGCCGCGCACCGCGCTGCGGGTGGAGACCGGCCGGGGCGGGCAGCTGGCCACCGGCTACTTCGCCCAACCGGCCCCGTCGCGCCGCATCGCGCTGGCGATGCGGGCCGGGGCCGCGCGGCACGGGGAGTTCGAGGAGTTCGCCGCCGCGCTGCGGGAGGCGATGAGCCCGCTGCCGGTGCGGATCGTGCACTGAGCGGTGCCGGTGCGGGTCGTGCGATGCCCGGTGCGGGTACGGGTGCTGGTGCGGGGCGTGCGCTGAGCGGGGTGGGGCCGGAGGCCGGGCCGGGGCTCCGCCGCGCCCTGCCCGGCCGGCCGGCCGTCACTCCGTGCGCAGCCCGTCCGGCCGCATCATCCGCCACAGCGGCGGCAGACTGACGAGCGTGACCAGGGCGATCACCCCGGCGCCGACCCCGGCCATGGTGCCGACGCTCGCCCAGTCCACCGCAACGGGCCTGTCGACCATCGGGCTGAGTACGGCGCCCAGTGCCAGCCCGCCCGCGACCGACAGGCCCAGGCCCAGAACCACCGGGACGGCCGTCTGCCACAGGACCGACCAGCTCAGCGTGGCGCGCCGGGTGCCGAAGGCCACTAGGACGGACAGCAGCCGCCTGCGCTCGCGCAGCTGCTCCAGCGTCGAGACGATCATGCTGGCGCCGATCAGCAGCAGGGTGGCGGTGGCACCGGCGAGCAGGGCGGCCCGTATCTTCGCGAAATCGTCCGACTCCGAGTAGTCGTCGATCCTTCTGGCGCTCATCGACAGCGACAGCCGCGCGTCGGTGTTGCGCGCGTACTCCTCCGCGTCCGGCACCCGCGGGTCCAGACTCAGCAGGACCCTGGCACCGTCGGCGAGGTAGCCGGACACCTCCTTCACGGCGGACGGCGTGGCCATGACGCCGCTCTGCTCGAAGCCGGCCGGATCCGGCCGGGGGCCGACCACGGGGGCCGTCGCGGGGATCGTCCATGCCTTGATCTCGTCATCCATGTGGGAGACGTTCACCGTGGCGCCCGGTTTCATGAAGTCGCCGTCCCATTCGTGCTGCGGCGGGACGGTGAAGACGTCGCCGTCCTGGCAGCGGTCGATCCGGGCCAGCTCCCGGAGAGCGGCGCAGTCGCCGACGAAGATCCTGCCGGAGTTCCCGTCCGCGATCCTCTTGCCCGCGGGGAGAAGCAGGCTGTCGGTGTAGCCGACGGCCCGCCGGACGCCCCGGGTGCCGCGGAACGGCTCCAGCACCTCGCCGAGGTCTGCCAGGCCGCTCGCCGGCAGGTATGTCTCCAACTGGGCGCGGGAGGGGTCGGCCCCGGTCTCCTTGGTGTTCTGGTCCTCCACGGCCTGGAAGAGCATGGTCAGCGCGATGGCCCCGGCGATCGCCACGGAGATGCCGCTGACCGCGCGGGCCGCGGCGGCGCTGCTGAGCTGGAGGCGGCGGACGGCGAGCTGCCAGGGGACCGGGCCGCCGCGGGCGCGCAGGACGACCGCCTCCACCACCCACGGCAGCAGCGCGGTGGTGCCGACCAGGACGAGGACGATGCCGGCCGTGATCTGCGCGGTCTCCTGGCCGCTGTCGCCCACGAAGCCGTCACCGCGCGTCTTCGGCAGCAGCAGCGCCAACCCCGCCGCGGGCAGCAGCAGCCGCCACCACACGCGGCGGCGCCGGGTGGCGGCGCCGCGGACCACGCCCAGCGGCTCGATGGTGACGCGGCGCAGGGCGACCAGGGTGACGCCGACGGCCACGGCGGGGACGCCCACGGCGATCATCAGGACCAGCGCGCCCGACGGCTGGATGTCGGAGGTGAACATGCTCAGACCCCACAGCGACGCCGAGCCGGCCCACTGCCGCAGCAGCAGGAAGACCCCAGCGCCCAGCGCCAGGCCGATCAGGGAGCCCGACAGCGCTTCCCCGGCCGCGATGCGCCGGGTCATGTGCCGGTCGGCGCCGACCAGCCGCAGGGCCGCCAGCCGCCGGTCCCGGCGCTCGCCGCCGAACCGCGCGGCGGTGGCCACGAAGATACCCACCGGCAGCAGCAGGACGACGCAGCCGACGACGACGAGCAGGGTGAGCCCCGGGTCCAGAGGCTGCGGTGATCCCTCGTAGCCCCAGTGGTCGATGCGGTTGTACGCCCCCTCGGCATCGCCGGGGGCGTACAGGGCGCCGCGCGGGACGCCCGCGTAGAACCGCAGCTCGCGGGGGTTGGCCAGACCGGCCTTGCCGATGGTGGCGGTGACCCGGTCGCCGATCCGCTCCCGCAGCAGCTTCGCGCCGGGGGACAGGAGCAGCCTCTTCAGGGCGGGGGAGACGGCCAGCTCGCCGGGGCCGGGGACCCGGGACAGGCCGGGCGGCGGAGGCGGCCGGTCACCGTCCGGCGACAGCCGTATGCCGTGGATGCCCCTGCCGTGGAAAGCCGTGTCGACGGGCTGGACCTCCATGGTGGCGGGGCCGGGCCTCAGCTCGGCGGTCGACAAGGAGCGGGCGATGTCGCGCGCCTCCCGCGCGGACATGGCGTGCGGGATCGAGGCGGCGACCAGCAGCAGGGCCACGCCCAGGGCCACGCCGACGGCGGTCAGGACTGTCCTGGTCCAGCTCTCCCGGCCGCCGGTGACCGAGAACCGGGCGCCCATGGCCAGGTCCGCGGCCCAGCGGTGCACGGTCCCCTCCCGGCCGCCCCCCGCGGCCGGGCCGGGGGCGGTGCCGCGGGCGGTGGCGTGGCCGGTGGCGTGGTCGGTGGCGTCGGTGGGGCTCATCCGACGCCCGCCATGTCCCGCGCCTTGCCGTCGCGCACCACGACCTCCCGGTCGGAGTACGCGGCCACGCGCGCCTCGTGGGTGACCAGGACCACCGCGGCGCGCGTCTCCCGCGCGGCCTCGGTGAGCAGGAGCATCACCCGCTCGCCGTTGAAGGAGTCCAGCGCGCCGGTCGGCTCGTCGGCGAACAGCACGCGCGGGCCGGTGACCAGCGACCGGGCGACGGCGACCCGCTGGCCCTGGCCGCCGGAGACCTCGCCGGGCCGCTTGGCGGCCACGTCCGTGACCTCCAGCCGCTCCAGCCACTCGGCCGCCCGGGCCTCGGCCTCCCTGCGCCGCACGCCGTTCAGCCGCAGCGGCAGGGCCACGTTCTCCAGGCAGCTCAGCTCCGGCACGAGCTGGCCGAACTGGAAGACGAAGCCGAACTCCCCGCGCCGCAGCGCGCTGCGCTCGGTGTCCGCCATGGCCGTCAGGTCGCGGCCCGCGTACCGGACGGTGCCGGCGTCGGGCCGGACGATGCCGGCCAGGCAGTGCAGCAGGGTCGACTTGCCGGACCCGGAGGGGCCCATGACGGCGACGACCTCGCCGGGGTGGATGGAGAAGTCCGCGCCGTCGAGGGCGGGGGTGGGGCCGTACGCCTTGCGCAGCGCCTCGCCCACGAGGAGGGAGCCGGCCGGGGTCATGAGCGCACCTCCGTGGCGAGCTGGTCCAGGCGGGAGGCGGTCAGCTCCAGCCAGCGCAGGTCGGCCTCCAGGTGGAACAGGGCGTGGTCGCAGATGAGCTGGTCGGACAGGTCGCCCTCGCGCTTGCGGCGGGTCAGCACGCGCATCAGCCGCAGGTGCTCGGCGCGCTGCACGTCGAGCAGGTCGGCGGCGTCGCGGCCGGTGAGCAGGGCGATGACGACCTTCGCGTAGAGGGTCGACTGGAGGTAGGGCTCCGGCCTCTCGGGGGCGGCGAGCCAGCCCGCCACGTCGGTGACGCCGGCGTCGGTGATGGCGTACCGCTTGCGCTCGGGGCCGTCGCCGGGCTCGATGCCGTCGACCTCCACGAGGCCGTTCTTCAGCAGGCGGGACATGGTCGAGTAGACCTGGCCGTAGTGCAGGGGGCGGTCGTGCCCGAATCGTTCGTCGAAGGCGCGCTTGAGGTCGTAGCCGTGGCGCGGGCCGGACTCCAGGAGTCCCAGCAGGGTGTGGCCGATGGACATGAGGCCACTGTACACCACGTGTATACGCTGAGTGTATAGCTGCTTGTGGTGTGTTGAAGTGTTGGGTTTTCCCAGGTCAGAGGCTGTGCGGGCGGATCAGGGCGGGACGGGGTGTCCAGGCCGGGAGGGGAGGAGGCCCGGGGCCGGGGCGGTGCGCCGACCCCGGACCGGACTCACGGCAGCGCCAGCTCGAACCACACCACCTTCCCGGTGTTGAGCCGTGTCGCGCCCCATCTGCGGGCCATCCGGTTCACCAGGTACAGGCCCCGGCCGCCCTCGTCCGAGGGCCGGGCCTGCCGCAGCCGCGGCAGCTGCGGCACGTCGTCCCCGACCTCGCAGCGCAGCACGTCCGTCCGCAGCAGGCGCAGCGAGACCGGCCGCTCCGCGTACCGGACGGCGTTCGTGACCACCTCGCTGACCAGCAGCTCGACCGCGTCGCTCAGCTCGTCCAGCTCCCAGCGGGCCAGCGCGCCGCGCGCGAGCCGGCGCGCCTGCCGGGCGGTCTGCGCCTTCGGGTCCAGGTACCAGTACGCGACGTCGCTCGGCGCAATGCCCTCGAAGCGGGCCGCGAGCAGGGCCACGTCGTCGTCCCGGTCGCCCGGTCCGAGCATGTCCAGCACCTCGTCGCACAGCGGTTCCAGCGGCGGCGGGTTCGGACCGGTCAGCCGGGCCGTCGCGGTCAGACGTTCGCGCAGCTGCTCTATGCCGGTCCAAACGTCGCGCATGCGTGATTCGACCAGTCCATCCGTGTAGAGCATGAGCGTCGCACCCGCGGGCGCGTCCATCTCCACCGCCTCGAAGTCCACCCCGCCGACCCCGATCGGCGCGCCCGGCGGCACCCGCAGCACCTCCGCGCGCCCGCCGCGGTGCAGCAGGACGGGCGGCGGATGGCCCGCGTTGGCGATGATGATGCGGTGCGCNATGGCCCGCGTTGGCGATGATGATGCGGTGCGCGACCGGGTCGTAGACCGCGTACAGGCAGGTGGCCATGCGGTCGGTGCCCAGCCGCTGCGCCTGCTCGTCCAGGTGGTGCAGCACCTCCTGCGCGGGCAGGTCGAGCCCGGCCAGCGTCTGCGCGGTGGTGCGCAGCTGGCCCATGATCGCCGCCGAGGTCATCGAGTGGCCCATCACGTCGCCGACGACCAGCGCCACCCGGTTGCCCGGCAGCGGGATCGCGTCGTACCAGTCGCCGCCGACCCGCGCCGTCTCGGCGGCGGGCAGGTAGCGGCTGGCCAGCCGCACGCCGGTGGGCTGCGGCAGCGAGTCGGGCAGCATGGTGCGCTGCAACTCGTCGGCGATGTACACCTCGCGCCCGTACAGCACCGCCTTGTCCACGCCGAGCGCGGTGTGCGTGGCCAGCTGCGCGGCCACCAGCAGGTCGTCCGGCTCGAACGGCGGCCGGTCCGGGCGGCGTACGAACACCGCGGCGCCGATCACGCGGCGGCGGCCGCGCAGCGGCGCGAGCACCGTGCGCTGCCCGGTGGCCACCGTCGTGGTCTCGCCCATCAGCTCCGGCAGCGCGGCGTGCGCGGCCAGCGAGTCGCCGAACACCGGGCGCACCCCGCGCAGCACCTCCGCCAGCGGCCCGCCCGTACGCACCTGGCACAGCTCGGCCGCGGGCCCGCCGCCCACCGCCGGGGACAGGTCCGGCTGCGAGGGCAGCAGCGGCAGCCGGCCGCTGTCGGTGTCCGGCTCCTCCGGTATGCGGTCGGTGCGGCGCAGCCGCAGCACCACCGGGCCGACGGGCCGCTCGTCGCCGACCGGAAGCGGGTCGCGCAGGTAGACCAGGATCGCGTCCGCGAACGTCGGCACCGTGGCCCGGCACAGGCCGAGCACGATCTCGTCCAGGTCGATGCCGCGCGCGATCCGGCGCGTCGCGGCCCCCACGAACCGCAGCCGGTCGCCGCCCCGGTCCCGCGCGGCCGCGGCCTCGACCGGACCCGGGCCGCCGGCGGGCGGACCGGTCGGCACCGGGCGGGCCACGCCGCCGGACGGCGTCCCGCCCGCGGCCGCCGGCACCCCGCCGGACGACGGCGGAGACGGCGGGGACATGCCGCCGGAACCCGGCGCGGGCGGGCCGCCGGACGGCGTGTAGGCGGCCTCGCCCGGCCGCGGCCGGCCGAACGCCGCCTCACGCGCGGGCGCTTCGTCGGCCCGCGCGGGGTGTTCGCCCGCTCCGGCGCCCTCGTCCCGCGCGCCGGGTCGGTGTGCCGCGCCCATGGCGGCGTTGCGGTCCGCGTCCCACACAGGTTCGACCTCCGGGGTGCCGTGCTCCGGTCGCGCCGGGTACTCGCTCAGCGCCGCGCCCCGGGCCGGCGCGGCCGCGGCGGCGCGCCGGGGCCGCGCCGCGAGGCCGTCGTCCACGGCCGGCGGGCTGTTGCGGTCCGGGCTGTTGCGG
>NZ_JAVSCF010000237.1:0-9944 GCF_031932565.1 Streptomyces sp. B1866 | reverse complement strand
GCACGCCCCCCGCGCCGGACCGGCCGGCCGGCCGGCGGGACCGGGGCGCGGGCGGGGCGCAGCGGCCCGCCGTGGTACCCGACCTCACGCGCGAGACGCCGGACCCGCCCGAGCCGCTGCCGCCGCGCGCCGAGCAGCTGCAACTGGCGGGCGACATCACCTACGCGCTGCCCTCCCTCGACCTGCTGGAGCGCGGCGGCCCCGGCAAGACGCGCAGCCCGGCGAACGACGCCGTCGTGGAGTCGCTGACGACCGTGTTCTCGCAGTTCAAGGTCGACGCGGCCGTCACCGGCTTCACGCGCGGGCCGACGGTCACCCGCTACGAGGTGGAGCTGGGCCCGGCCGTGAAGGTCGAGCGCATCACCGCGCTCACCAAGAACATCGCGTACGCCGTCGCCAGCCCCGACGTACGCATCATCAGCCCGATTCCCGGCAAGTCCGCCGTCGGCATCGAAATCCCCAACAGCGACCGCGAGATGGTCAGGCTGGGCGACGTGCTGCGCTCGGCCGCCTCGGTCGGCGACGACCACCCGATGATCGTCGCACTCGGCAAGGACGTCGAGGGCGGCTACGTCTCGCACAACCTGGCCACGATGCCGCACGTGCTGGTGGCCGGCGCCACCGGCTCCGGCAAGTCGTCGTGCATCAACTGCCTGATCACGTCGGTCATGGTGCGCGCCACCCCGGACGACGTGCGGATGGTGCTGGTCGACCCCAAGCGCGTGGAGCTGACCGCCTACGAGGGCATCCCGCACCTGATCACGCCGATCATCACCAACCCCAAGCGGGCCGCCGAGGCCCTGCAGTGGGTCGTACGCGAGATGGACCTGCGCTACGACGACCTCGCCGCGTTCGGCTTCCGGCACCTTGACGACTTCAACGCGGCGGTCCGCGCCGGGCGGGTGCGCCAGCCCGAGGGCAGCGAGCGCGAGCTGCGGCCCTACCCGTACCTGCTGGTGATCGTGGACGAGCTGGCGGACCTGATGATGGTCGCCCCGCGCGACGTGGAGGACTCCATCGTCCGTATCACCCAGCTGGCCCGCGCGGCGGGCATCCACCTGGTGCTCGCCACCCAGCGGCCCTCGGTGGACGTGGTGACCGGGCTGATCAAGGCGAACGTGCCGTCCCGGCTCGCCTTCGCCACCTCCTCCCTCGCCGACAGCCGGGTGATCCTCGACCAGCCGGGCGCGGAGAAGCTGATCGGTAAGGGCGACAGCCTCTTCCTGCCCATGGGGGCGAACAAGCCGACCCGCATGCAGGGCGCCTTCGTGACGGAGGCGGAGGTCGCCGCGGTCGTCGAGCACTGCAAGCGGCAGATGGCGCCCGTCTTCCGCGACGACGTGGTCGTGGGCACGGCGCAGAAGAAGGAGATCGACGAGGACATCGGCGACGACCTCGACCTGCTGTGCCAGGCCGCGGAACTGGTGGTCTCCACCCAGTTCGGGTCCACGTCGATGCTCCAGCGCAAGCTGCGGGTGGGCTTCGCGAAGGCGGGACGGCTGATGGACCTCATGGAGTCGCGGGGCGTCGTCGGCCCCAGCGAGGGCTCCAAGGCGCGGGATGTCCTCGTCAAACCGGACGAACTCGACGGAGTGCTCGCGGTGATCCGGGGAGAGTCCCCCTCCTAGGGCTCCGGTCCCGCGGGAGACCCGGCGACTGGTTTCGCGGCGCGGCCCGGCTCCGGCCGGACTCCGGCCCGGCTCCGGCTGGGCTCCGGTCCGGCTCCGGCCGGGCCGCTGCGGGCCGGTCCGGCTCCGGCCGGGCGGGCGGAGCGCGGTCCGGCGGATTTCCCGGCCCGCCGGGGATTCAGGAGCGGTGTACGGGCAACCCTTTCACCCGTTGACACGTCAAGGTGAAGGGAGCGTGGACAGGTGTCTCGCTGCCATGATCATCGGGCAGTCCTGTTGGCGGACAGACTCCCTCCTCCCGCTTGCCTCACCCTTTCGTACCACCCCTAGACTGAACACCCAGCAGGTGGCTACACGCTTGAAAGGCGCCCCCGTGTCCATCGGCAACTCCCCCGAAGACGACCGGCCTTCGATCGGTCGCGCCCTCCAGCAGGCCCGTATCGCCGCGGGGCTGACCGTCGACCAGGTCAGCGGCGTGACCCGGGTGCGGATCCCCATCGTGCACGCCATCGAGCAGGACGACTTCACGCGCTGCGGCGGCGACGTCTACGCGCGCGGTCACATCCGCGCCCTGGCCCGCGTCGTCGGCCTCGACCCGGTCCCCCTGGTCGAGCAGTACGACGCCGAGCACGGGGGGCGGCCCGAGCCCACGTCGGCCGCGCCGATGTTCGAGGCCGAGCGCATCCGGCCCGAGCCCCGGCGCCCGAACTGGACCGCGGCCATGGTCACCGCCATCGTCGTCGTCATCGGCTTCGTCGGCTTCACGCTCGTCAAGGGCGGCGGCGGGGACGACGGCCCGCCGCTCGCCGAGGAGTCCGCGACGGCCAAGCCGACCGCCGCCGGGCCCGGCGCCACGCCCTCCGGCAGGCCCGCCGACCCCAGGCCGGAGCCGTCGAACAGTGCCATCGCGGGCGTCCCCGCCGACCAGGTGACGGTCACGCTCACCGCGGAGGGCGGCCGCAGCTGGTTCTCCGCCCGCGACCACAACGGGCGCCTGATGCACGAGGGCGTCCTGAAGGAGGGCGACTCCAAGACCTTCCACGACGGCAGCCGGATCGACCTGGTGCTGGGCAACGCCGGAGCGATCAAGCTGTTCGTGAACGGCAAGGAGGTCGAGGAGGTCGGCGACAGCGGGCAGGTCCAGCGGCTGACGTACACCAAGGGAGACCCCGAGCAGGGCTGAGTGCCCGGCCGCGCGCGGGGGTGACCGGGAGCCCTGGCAGCGGGAGCCGCCGCCGGGACGAAGTAGTCTGAGCGCATGCCCGAAAGCCGTACTGTCGCCCTGGTCACCCTCGGCTGCGCCCGTAACGAGGTTGATTCCGAAGAGCTCGCGGGACGCCTGGCGGCGGACGGCTGGCAGCTCGTGGAGGACGCCGCCGACGCGGACATCGCCGTCGTCAACACCTGCGGGTTCGTGGAGGCCGCCAAGAAGGACTCGGTCGACGCCCTGCTGGAGGCGAACGACCTGAAGGACCACGGGCGCACCCGCGCCGTGGTCGCCGTGGGCTGCATGGCCGAGCGGTACGGCAAGGAGCTGGCCGAGGCGCTGCCCGAGGCCGACGGGGTGCTCGGCTTCGACGACTACGCGCACATCTCCGACCGGCTGCGCACCATCCTGGCCGGGGGCGTGCACGCCCCGCACACCCCGCGCGACCGGCGCAAGCTGCTGCCGATCAGCCCGGCGCAGCGGGCGGAGGCGGCGAGCGGAGCCGGCGTCGCGCTGCCCGGGCACGGCCAGGAGGCGACGCCGGACGGGGCTCGCGTGGAGGGTGTCGCGTCCGTCCCCGGCGGCCCGGCGAGCCCGGCGGACCTGCCGGACCTGCCGGACCTGCCCGAGGGTGTGGCCCCGGCCTCCGGTCCGCGCCCGCCGCTGCGCCGCAGGCTGGGCACCAGCCCGGTGGCCTCGGTCAAGCTGGCCTCGGGCTGCGACCGGCGCTGCTCGTTCTGCGCCATCCCCTCCTTCCGCGGCTCCTTCGTCTCCCGCCGCCCGGCCGACGTGCTGGCCGAGACCCGCTGGCTCGCCGGGCAGGGGGTCAGGGAGGTGGTGCTGGTCTCCGAGAACAACACCTCGTACGGCAAGGACCTCGGCGACATCCGGCTGCTGGAGACGCTGCTGCCCGAGCTGGCGGCGGTGGACGGCGTCGAGCGCGTCCGCGTCAGCTACCTCCAGCCCGCCGAGCTGCGGCCCGGCCTGATCGACGTCCTGACGTCGACCGACAAGGTGGCGCCGTACTTCGACCTGTCCTTCCAGCACGCGGCGCCGGGCGTGCTGCGCGCCATGCGCCGCTTCGGGGACACCGAGCGCTTCTGGGAGCTGCTGGAGCGGATCCGGGCCCGGGCGCCGCAGGCGGGGGTCCGGTCGAACTTCATCGTCGGCTTCCCCGGCGAGACCGAGCGGGACCTGGCCGAGCTGGAGCGGTTCCTCGGCGCGGCGCGGCTGGATGCGATCGGCGTGTTCGGGTACTCGGACGAGGACGGCACCGAGGCCGCGGCGTACGACGGCAAGCTCGACCCGGAGGAGGTCGCGGAGCGGCTGGAGCGCGTCTCCCGGCTCGCGGAGGAGCTGACCGCGCAGCGCGCGGAGGAGCGGCTGGGCGAGACGGTCACGGTCCTCGTGGAAGAGGTCGCGGAGGACCCCTGGGAGGCGGAGGACGGCCCGTCCGAGGGGGCCATGGCGGGGCGCGCCGCCCACCAGGCGCCCGAGACGGACGGCCAGACGGTGCTCACGCCCGGCCACGGACTCGCCCCGGGCACGATGGTCGAGGCCAAGGTGGTCGCGGCGCAGGGAGTGGACCTCGTCGCGGAGCCCCTGCGGCCGCTGCACGGCGGTCCGTGTACCGAGGAGGCGGACAGGTGACCGGAGTCCCGGCCTCGGCTGCGGGCAGGCCCCGTACGGCCACGGCTGTCCGGCCCGTCCGGTTGTGGAACATCGCCAACATCCTCACTATGGTGCGACTGCTCCTTGTGCCCGGATTCGTCCTGTTGATGTTGCACAACGGCGGCTACGACCCGGAGTGGCGGTCCTACGCCTGGACCGCCTTCATGATCGCCATGATCACCGACCTCTTCGACGGACGGCTCGCCCGCCGCTACAGCCTGGTCACCGACTTCGGCAAGATCGCCGACCCGATCGCCGACAAGGCGATCATGGGTGCCGCGCTGATCTGCCTGTCCGCCCTCTCCGACCTGCCGTGGTGGGTGACGGGCGTGATCCTCTTCCGCGAGGTCGGCATCACGCTGATGCGCTTCTGGGTGATCCGGCACGGGGTCATCCCGGCCAGCCGGGGCGGAAAGGCCAAGACGCTCGCCCAGGGTGCGGCCGTGGGCCTGTACATCCTGGCGCTGACCGGGCCGCTGGCCACCGCCCGCTACTGGGTGATGGCCGTGGCCGTGGCGCTGACCGTGGCCACCGGCCTGGACTACGTGCGCCAGGCCGTGGTGCTGCGCCGGGCCGGGCTCGCCGCCGAGCGCGCGCGGGCGCGGGAGCCCGTACGGTGAGCGGGGTCGGCCGCGCGTCCGGCGCCGCCGACCCCGGCCTGCCGGCCGGCGGCGCCGACGCCGCGACCGCCGGCGGCCCGGCCGTGCGCGCCCTGCGGCTGCTGGAGCGGCGCGGCCACACCGTGGCCGTCGCCGAGTCGCTGACCGGCGGCCTGGTGGCCGCGGAGCTGACCGCCGTCGAGGGCGCCTCCCGCGCCTTCCGGGGCTCGGTGACCGCCTACGCCACCGCGCTCAAACGCGAGCTGCTGGGTGTGGACGAGGCGCTGCTGGCCGCGCGCGGCGCGGTCGACCCGGAGGTCGCGCGGCAGATGGCACGGGGCGTCCGGCGCGCGCTGGGCGCCGACTGGGGCGTGTCCACCACCGGGGTGGCCGGTCCGGCGTCGCAGGACGGGCAGCCGGTCGGCACGGTCTACGTGGCCGTCGCCGGGCCGGACGGCGCCGCGTCCGTGGCCCCGCTGCGCCTGGCCGGGGACCGCGCCGGAATCCGCGCGCAGACCGTCCAGGCGGCGATCCGACTGCTGCTCGGCGAATTAATCGCGACAGCAAGGGCACATGATACGGAACAGGACGGGGGGATTTGATGTTTGCAGCCCTGAGTGAACACGACATCGCTCCCCGCACGGGCGCGTCCCGAGGCGGTACGGTGGGGCGTAATGGATCCGCGACCGAGGTCCGAGGAGGGAGCCAGCGATGATTCTGCTCCGTCGCCTGCTGGGTGACGTGCTGCGCCGGCAGCGGCAGCGCCAGGGCCGGACCCTGCGCGAGGTTTCCTCCTCCGCCCGGGTGTCCCTCGGCTATCTGTCAGAGGTCGAGCGAGGCCAGAAGGAGGCGTCCTCAGAGCTGCTCTCCGCCATCTGCGACGCCTTGGACGTGCGGATGTCCCAGGTCATGCGCGAGGTCAGCGACGAGCTGTCGCTCGCCGAGCTGGCCGAGTCCGCGGCCGCGGGCGAGTCGGTGCCCGCGCCCATGCGGCCCGTGCTCAACTCCGTGTCCGTGACATCTGTCACAGGAGTGCCGGAAGAGCGGGTCACCATCAAGTCGCCCTCGGAAGCGGTGGACGTGGTGGCGGCCTAGGCCGTGTCGTTTGGATCGNGGCACTCCCCCAGCTACCGCTGGGGGTGCCCCCGCCCCCGGCTACCGCCGGGAGGTGCCCCTGTGCGGCGTTGTCGTCGTCGCACGCAGTGCCTCCCCCAGCTACCGCTGGGAGGTGCCCCCTGCGCTCTCCTCCTCCGCCTTGCAGCCGGGGGGGGGTACCTCCCAGCGGTAGCTGGGGGAGCACCGGACGCCGCTCCCTGATCCACCCTGATCCAAACGACACGGCCTAGTCTCCCAGCGCCGTGCAGCGGGCCCCGGGCCGGTACGAGACGTACCCGCCCGGGGCCCGTGTGCGTGCCACCACCGGGCGCCGCCGCCCGGGCGCCGGTCCGCTGGATGAGACGGGCTCGGGTGCGCGGGCGGACGGATCCGGCAGGTGAGGCCGGCGGGATCGTGGGTAGCCGGGACGCAAGGGGGTGACGGCCCGGCCGATCGACGGATCGCCTCCGGGCCGTACCGATCGAACCGACTGAGGAGGAGAAGGCGGATGACTGTCATGAAGAGCCCGCTCTCGGAGGACAACCTCAAGATCGTCGGTGATGCCCTGCAAGGCGCTCTCGTCGACCTCGTGGACCTGTCCCTCGTGGCCAAGCAGGTCCACTGGACCATCGTCGGCCCCCGCTTCCGCTCCATCCACCTCCAGCTGGACGAGGTGGTCGCCACCGCCAGGACGTACACCGACAGCGTCGCCGAGCGCGCGGCGGCCCTCGCCCTGGTGCCGGACGGCCGGGCCGAGACCGTGGCCAGGACCAGCGGCATCAAGACGGTCGAGGAAGGCTGGACCGAGGACACCGCGGCCGTACGGATCCTCGTCGACGCGCTCGGCGCGGTGATCGCCCGCATGCGCGACCGGGTGGCGGCCACGGAGGAGCCCGACCCGGTGACGCAGGACCTTCTCATCGGTCTGACCCGCGAGCTGGAGAAGCACCACTGGATGTTCCAGGCGGAGAACGTGAAGGCGGCAGCGTAGGGCACATGCCGGGGCGCCCGCCGGGCCTGACGGCTCCGGCCCGCGGGCGGGCCCGGCGGGCGCGCGTCAGGGGCAGGTGACCGTGAAGCGCCGGAACTCGACGCGCTCGTCGGCGGACTTCGAGCCGGTCTCGTAGAGGACTCCCGCCACCGTACGGTCGATCTTGACCAGGTCGGAGTACGCGGCCGGGCCGGGCGTGACCACCGTGGCCGTCCGCCAGGTCCGGCCGCCGTCCAGGCTGCGGCGCACCGTCAGGTGGCGCCGTGCGGCGGGGTCGTCGGGGGCGGAGAACAGCAGCGGGCGGCAGCTGGTGCCGGCGTCCTGGAGCAGGGCGCCGTCCACGACGGGCGCGACGAGGCCGGCGGCCGGGCGGAAGGGGGCGGAGAAGGAGCTGCCCGAGGTCAGGCTGTAGGTGGACACGCGGCTCGCCGGGTCCGTGCCGTACTGGTCCCGGGCGTTCACGTACAGCCGCCCGTCGGGCAGTTGCGCGGCGGCGGACTCGTCCGGCCGCAGCCGTCCGTCGGAGTGGTCGTCCACGGCGCCTATCCGCCAGGTGGCGCCGTGGTCGTCGCTGAGCAGCAGGTGGGCCCCGGCCGAGCCGGCGGCCGTGTGGTTGGCCGGTATGACCAGGCGGCCGGAGGCCAGGGCTGTCCCGGCGCCGGGACCGGTGGCGTACCAGCGCCAGCCCGGCCGCTTGGCGGCGCCGGTTATCTCCTTCGGCGCGGACCAGGTGGCCCCGGCGTCGGCGCTGGACTGCACGTACACCCGGCGGCCCTGCGCGGCGCCCACCTTTCCGGCCTCTATCTGCGGCTGTGTCACCGCGCCGGACTGGCGGGTGGTGAGCAGGACGATCCGGCCGGTGGCGGGGTCCACGACGGGCGCGGGGTTGCCCGCGACGTCGCGCCCGTTGTCCGCGACGCGCCGCATCGGGCTCCAGGAGCACCCGCCGTCGGTCGAGCGCCGCGCGACCACCTCGACGTCGCCGGAGTCGGCGGCGGAGCCGCGCCGGCCCTCGGCGAAGGCCACCAGGGTGCCGCGGGTCCGCACCACGGCCGGTATGCGGAAGACGTGGTAGCCGTCGCGGCCGGAGGTGAACGGGGTGGACACGGTGCAGCTCCCCGCGGCGGCGATCTTCCGCGGGCGGTCGGCGCCGCACCCCGCGGCGAGGGCCAGGGCGGATGTGACGGCCAGCGTGCTGGCGACGGTGCGGCGCATGATTCCCCCCGGGACTGGTGTGGTCGTAAGGCGGGCAGCTTATCCGGCATGTCCGCGACGAACGGGCGCCGAGGGCCGGCTGCGGGACCCGCGCCAGGCCCCCCGGGCGGGCCTGGCGGCCGAGGGCCTGGCGCGGGCCGCACTCTGGTCAGGGCTGACGCCGGACCGGCGGCGGCTGGCAGGCCGGACACCAGAAGGTCGCGCGCTCCTCGCCGGCGCGTCCCTGCCGGGCGTGTCGGATGGGCGTACCGCAGCGCCGACAGGGCCGGCCGGGCCTGCCGTACACCCACAGGCGGCGGTCGCGCCGGTCGTCGGGGGTGGTGACGCGGGCGACACGGGTCTTGTTGGCCTCCAGGAGCTTCTTGGCGAGCGCTGGGAGGCGCTCCGGGGCGGGCAGGTCACCGGCGGGCAGCCAGGGGGAGACGCGCAGCAGGAAACACAGCTCGGACCTGTACACGTTGCCGATCCCGGCCAGGTTGCGCTGGTCGAGTAGGGCGTCGCCGAGCGGGCGCCCGGGGTCGGCGAGCAGCCGGCGCAGCGCCTCGTCCGGATCCCAGTCCGGGCCCAGCAGGTCGGGGCCGAGGTGGCCGACCACCCGGCCCTCGTCGGCGGTGCGCAGCAGCTCCAGGACGGGCAGCCGGTAGCCGACGGCGGTGCGCTCCGCGGTGGCCAGGACGGCGCGGATCTCGTGCCCGGGCCCGCCGCGCCACCGCTCGCCGGGGCCGTAGACGCGCCATGCGCCGTCCATGCGCAGGTGGGAGTGGAGGGTCAGGCCGCCCTCGACGCGGGCGAGCAGGTGCTTGCCTCGCGGGAAGACCTCGACGACGCGGCGTCCCGAGAGGTCGGCGGTCGCCAGCCGGGGCACCCGCAGGTCGGAGCGCACCAGCGGGCTGCCGGACAGCGCCTCGTGAAGGCGCCGGGCCGCCTGCCACACGGTGTCTCCTTCGGGCATACCGACCATCATGCCCCGCGGCCCCCGGCGCCCTCTTCCGGGCGTACTCCCTTCCCGGGCCTTCTCCCCGACTGGACCCCTGCGCTCCCTGCCTTGTCGCCCCAGCCCGGGCGTCCTGCCCGCGCGGCGGTCCGCCTCTCGCTGCGGCCCGGCGGGGGCGCGTGCGCGCCCGCGCTCGGCGCGGCCCGGTGGGGCAGCCGTACGGCCCTGGGCGCGGCGGGGTGCGGCCGGTGCGGTCGGTCCGGCGGCCGGGGTGCGGGATGCGGGGAGCCGGTGCCCTCGCGCCGGGGCGTCCTCCGGGGCTCCGGCGCGGGGCGCGTGCGCCCGGCCGGCGCCCCGGGCGGGCCCGGCCGTCGCCGCGCCCCGGAACACCTCGGGAAGCGGGGCCCGCCGTGCGAAGCGGGCCGTCCGCGCCCTGCCGACCCGGTAGCCGCCGCCGGGCGTGGTCGTGCCCGGAGGGGGCCGCGGTCGGTTCCGATACGGACGCGCCACGCCTCGGGCGGTCGGCGACCGCCGGCTGGGGGCCGCGCCGTGGGTGGGTATCGCGGCTGAGGCGGGCGCCGCACCGTCCACCCGCCGCCGGGGC
>NZ_JAVSCF010000236.1:0-9955 GCF_031932565.1 Streptomyces sp. B1866 | reverse complement strand
CGGCGGGGCCGGGGCGCTGCCCGGCCGGGGCCTCGGTGCCGTTGCGGACGGCGGGGCCGCCGGGGCCGGGCCGGGTCTTGCGCGGGCGGCGCTTGGTGGGCGCGGGGGCGGCGCCGTAGCCGACGAGGTTGGCCTGGCGGCCCTCCGGGGCCTCGCCGCCCTCGCCGTCCTCGGCCGGACCGGCCTCCCGCGGGGGGCCCTGCGGCCCGTCACCCGGCCGGGTGTCCACCGCGATGATCGGCGTGCCCACGTCCACCGTGGTCCCCTCGGGGAACCGCAGCTCGTGTACCACGCCGTCGAACGGGATCGGCAGCTCCACGGCGGCCTTCGCGGTCTCCACCTCGCAGACCACCTGCCCGTCCGAGACGGTGTCCCCCGGCGCGACGTACCACTTCAGGATCTCGGCCTCGGTCAGCCCCTCGCCCACGTCGGGCATGGGGAACTCGCGGTACCGCCGCGCGTCCGCCCCCGGGGCCGGCCCCTGGGACGAGCCCTGGGGTGAGCCCTGGGGGGATGTCGCTGTCATCGTCACTGCTCCTCGCGCCCTTCAGTACGCCAACGCACGGTCAACGGCGTCCAGCACCCGGTCGAGCCCCGGCAGGTACTCGTCCTCCAGGCGGGACGGCGGGTACGGGACGTGGTAGCCGCCGACCCGCAGCACCGGCGCCTGGAGGTGGTAGAAGCACCGCTCGGTGACGCGCGCCGCGATCTCCGCGCCCGAGCCGAGGAAGACCGGCGCCTCGTGCACGACCACCAGCCTGCCGGTGCGCTCCACCGACCGCTGCACGGCGTCGAAGTCCACCGGGGACATCGACCGCAGGTCCAGGACCTCGATCGAGGTGCCCTCCTCCGCCGCGGCGGCCGCCGCGTCCAGGCACACCTTCACCGTCGGCCCGTACGCCGCCAGGGTGAGGTCCGTGCCGTCCCGTACGACGCGGGCGGCGTGCAGCGGGCCGGGGATGGCCTCGGTGTCGACCTCCGACCGGTCGTGGTAGCGGCGCTTGGGCTCGAAGTAGATCACCGGGTCGTCGCTCTGGATCGCCTGCTGGAGCATCCAGTAGGCGTCCGACGCGTTCGCGGGCGACACGCACTTCAGCCCCGCGACGTGCGCGAACAGCGCCTCGGGCGACTCGCTGTGGTGCTCCACCGCGCCGATGCCGCCACCGTAGGGGATGCGGATGACCACCGGCAGCTTGACCTTGCCGAGCGACCGGGCGTGCATCTTGGCCAGCTGGGTGACGATCTGGTCGTACGCGGGGAAGACGAAGCCGTCGAACTGGATCTCCGCCACCGGCCGGTAGCCGCGCAGCGCCAGGCCGATGGCCGTGCCGATGATGCCGGACTCGGCCAGCGGCGTGTCGATGACCCGCTCCTCGCCGAAGTCCTTCTGGAGCCCGTCGGTGACGCGGAAGACGCCGCCGAGCTTGCCGACGTCCTCGCCCATGACGAGCACCTTGGGGTCCTGCTCCATCGCCGTACGCAGCGACGCGTTGATCGCCTTGGACAGGGTCATCCGCTCGGCCGCCATGTCAGCGCCTCCCCTCGGTGGTCGCTTCTTCCGCGACGAAGGACGCCTGGTACGCCGCGAACTCCGCGCGCTCCTCGTCCACCAGCGGGTGCCCGTCGGCGTAGACGTGCTCGAACAGGGCCGCCGGATCCGGGTCGGGCATGGCCCGCACGGTCTCCCGCACCCGCTTGGCCAGCGCGTCGCTCTCGGCGTCCAGGTCCGCGAAGTACGCGTCGTCGGCCAGCCCCGCGGCGGTCAGGTGGGTGCGCAGCCGCAGGATCGGGTCCCTGGCCTCCCACAGCTCCCGCTCCTCGCTGGAGCGGTAGCGGGTCGGGTCGTCGGAGGTGGTGTGCGCGCCCATCCGGTAGGTGAACGCCTCCACCAGCGTCGGCCCCTGGCCGGTCCGCGCCCGCTCCAGGGCCGCCCGGGTCACGGCCAGGCAGGCCAGCACGTCGTTGCCGTCGACGCGGACGCCGGGGAAGCCGAAGCCCTGGGCGCGCTGGTAGAGCGGCACGCGGGTCTGCCGCTCGGTGGGCTCGGAGATGGCCCACTGGTTGTTCTGGCAGAAGAAGACCACCGGCGCGTTGTAGACGGCGGCGAAGGTGAACGCCTCGGCCACGTCGCCCTGGCTGGACGCGCCGTCGCCGAAGTAGGCGATCACGGCGGAGTCCGCGCCGTCCTTGGCCACGCCCATCGCGTAGCCGGTGGCGTGCAGGGCCTGCGCGCCGATGACGATCGTGTACAGGTGGAAGTTGTTGCTGTTCGGGTCCCAGCCGCCGTGGTTGACCCCGCGGAACATGCCCAGCAGGTTCACCGGGTCCACGCCCCGGCACCAGGCGACGCCGTGCTCCCGGTAGGTCGGGAAGACGTAGTCGTCGTCGTGGAGGGCGCGCCCCGAGCCGATCTGGGCCGCCTCCTGCCCCAGCAGCGAGGCCCACAGGCCCAGCTCGCCCTGGCGCTGGAGGGTGGTGGCCTCGGCGTCGAAGCGGCGCGTGAGGACCATGTCCCGGTACAGGTCGCGCAGCTCGTCCGGGGTCGGGTCGACGGCGTAGTCCGGGTGCTCCACCCGCTCGCCCTCGGGGGTCAGCAACTGGACCAGCTCGGGCCGCGCCGCCGGCCGCTTCCTGGCGCTGGTGCGCCTGCTGTCGCGGCGCGGCTTGCGCGCGGCGGTGCTCTCCACGGTCACGTGTGCTCCTGACGTCTGTCCGGCCTCCGGGGTCGCCGTCGGCCGGATGCGGCTCGCCCGCTCGGCGACAGCGCAGGGGGTGGTGCGCCAACGTCCGGCCGGGCGTGACAGGTTCCCGGCGCGCCCTGCAAAAGGCACGTTACCTAGTGGGCCGTACCCATGAGAAACCCCGTCTGACCTGCGGATTTGCTCGGATGTCCAAGTAAGTCGCGCGGGTCGGGGAACACCCACTGGTCACAGCCTCGCAAGGCCCCGGGACAACGGCACGTTAACGCGGCGGACGAGGGGGCGGGAAGACTTCGGGCGCGAGCCGGGGACAGGGCGGAGAGAGCGGGATGGGGTGGGGTGAAGGGGATGTTTCCGGCACGGGTTGGGGCGGGGTCGGGTTCCCGTCCCGGCGCGGGCCCGGGGCGCCGGGGAGCGGGGTGACGGGCGGCGGGGTGGCGGGCGGCGGGGTGGCGGGCGGCGGGGTGGCGGGCGGCGGGGTGGCGGGCGGCGGGGTGGCGGAGGGTGGCGCCGTGGCGGCCGGGCGCCGTCGCGCGCGCCAATACCACGTTGAGCTGGTATGTCAAGATGCGTGTCGGTCGTGACGTTCAGTGATCTACCATCTGGGACGTGTCGCGCTCACCTGCACCCTCCGCCGTGACCGATCCCGACGGGGAAACGCTGAGTGCCCTGTTGCGCCGCTACCAAGCCGCCGGCGAACCGCTGTCCTGCGAGCCCGTCGCGCACGGCCTGCTGAACCGCGGGTACCGCCTCGCCACCACCCGTGGCCGGTTCTTCCTCAAGCACCACCTCGACGGCGACCGCGCCGCCATCGCCCGCCACCACCGGGTGACCTGGCGGCTCGGCGCCCTCGGCCTGCCGGTCGCCCCGCCGCTGGCCGACGCCGACGGCGACACGGTCGCGGTCGTCGGCGGCCGGGCGTACGCGCTGCACCCCTGGGTGGACGGGCGGCACCGCGACGGGGACCAGCTGACGGCCTCCCAGTCCTTCCGGCTCGGCGAGTTGCTGGGCCGGGTCCACACGTGCCTGGAGCGGGTCATAGAGCCCCGCGCCGAGCCTCGTACGGCGCTCCGCGCGGCTACGGGCCCGCCGGGCGCGGCGGCGGCCCGTAGCGACCGTACGGGCGGCGGCGGGCCGGTACCGGCCGTGCCGGGCGCGGGCGGGCCGCCGGGCCTGTACGTGCTGTGCGACGGCCGCGAGACCGGCCGCGAGACCGGCCGTGAATCCGGCCGCGAGACCGGCCGGGGAACCGCCGCGGACACCTGCCCGGCCGCCGGGCCGGGCACCGGCCCGGACCCCCTACGGGCCGCCGTCGCGCCGCCCCGCGGCGAGCCGCGCCGACCGGGCTCGGGCCGACCGGAGGGTGAGGGCGGGTACGCGCCGGTCGGCGCCGCCGACCCCGAGCACACGTTCGCCGTCATCGACGCGCTGCTGGCGCTGGCCCGCCGGCACCGGCCGCGCGACGCCTTCGACGAGCTGGCCGAGCACCGGCTCATCGAGCGGCGCGCCCTGCTGGAGCGGCACGCGCACCGCCGCCCGGAGGCGGGCGCCGTCCCGGCCACCGGCTGGGTGCACGGCGACTTCCACCCCCTGAACCTGCTGTACCGGGACACCGAGCGGGACACCGAGCCGGCCGCGATCGTGGACTGGGACCGGCTGGGGGTGCAGCCGCGCGCCGAGGAGGCGGTGCGGGCCGCCGCGATCTTCTTCTTACGCCCCGGGGGCCCGCTGGAGCTGGCCAAGGTGCGGTCCTACGCACGCGCGTACCGCCGGGCGACGGGCGCGGGGCCGGGCGAGCTGGCCGCGGCGGCGCACCGGGTGTGGTGGGAGCGGCTGAACGACTTCTGGATGCTGCGCTGGCGCTACCAGCTCGGCGACCGGCGCACCGACCCGCAGTTCCCGGCGACGGCGGCGCTGGCGGTGTGGTGGACGCGGGAGTACGAGCGGGTCAGGGACGCCTTCTGCGACTGACCTGGCCAGGCTGGCCGGTCGGGCTGGCCGAAACCGGCTCACCGGGCCGGCTGACCGGCCGCCCGCCGCGCCGTACGACGGGCGCTCGGGCTCGACCCGCGCGAGCCGCCGCGGCCCCTCGCGCCGCACAGGTTGCACACCGCACAGGTTGCACACCGCGCGGGTCGCACACCGCACAGGTTGCAATCCGTACGACTCGCACGCCGCACAGCCGCACGGTGTGCGAGTCGTACGGATCGCACACCGCCTGGAACCTGTCGTGCAGGTCGCACGGACGCGGACGCGCTTCTCGCGGAGTCCGTACCGGACAGCCGCCGGGCCGCCCGGGGCTCGGCCCGCCTGCGGGCACCAGCCGCCCGCGGCGTCGGCGTCAGCCGCCCGTGGAGCCCGCCGCGGAGCCGCCGTCCGTCGCCGCCGTCGGGGTCGGGTCGCCGCCGTTCGGGTCCTCGGACGGCTGGCTGGTGGGCTCGCCGTCGTCCGGGGTGGCACCGTCGTCGGTCGGCTCCTCGGTCGGCGTGTCGGTGGCCGGGTCCGTCGGCGAGGCGCTGACGGTGTCGGTCGGGGTGGGCTCCGTCGGCAACGTCGGGGTGTCCTCGGTGCCGCCGGTGGGCTCGCCGGGCAGGGTCGCGTCCGCGGTCGTCGGCGCCGAGGTCGGGCTCGGCGTCTCGTTCTCCCGCTGCGACGTGCTCGTCTCCGGCTTGCTCGGGTTCTCGCCGCCGCCGTCGCCGCCGCCGAACCTCAGGGCGAGGGCCACGCCGACCGCGACGGCGAGCACCGCGAGCACGGCGACCAGCCACAGCCGGCCCCGGCGCCCGTCGTGCCCGCCGCCCCCGGGGCCGCCGTCGTACCCGTCGTAGCCGCCGGTGCCGTCGCCGTCGCCGGGCCGCCCGCCCAGCAGGGGCAGCACCGGCTGCTGGGAGGTGTCGCCGTGCGCGGGGTGCGGCAGCGCGGCCGTGCCGGGCAGGCCGCCGGCCGGGGTGGCGGCGCCGAGGTGCTGGGTGACCGGGCCGGTGTTCCAGGTGCCGGTGTGCGGGCCGGCCTCGTGCAGCATGCGCAGCGCGTACTGCACCAGGCCGCGCATCTCCTCCGCGCTCTGGAACCGGTCGTCCGGGTCCTTGGCGAGCGAGCGCATGACCAGGCCGTCCAGCTCGGGCGGGCAGCCGCCGGAGATCTCCGACGGCGGCACGGGCGCGTCCTGGACGTGCTGGTAGACCACGGACAGCGGGGTCTCGCCGACGAACGGCGGGCGCAGCGCCAGCAGCTCGTACAGCAGGCAGCCGGTCGCGTACAGGTCGGAGCGGTGGTCGACGGCCTTGCCCAGGGCCTGCTCGGGCGACAGGTACTGCGGGGTGCCCATGACCATGCCGGTCTGCGTCATGGTCGAGGCCGCGCCGTGCAGGGCGCGCGCGATGCCGAAGTCCATGACCTTGACCGCGCCCGCGTGCGTGATGATCACGTTGGCGGGCTTGATGTCGCGGTGCACGATGCCGTGCTGGTGGCTGTAGGCCAGGGCCTCCAGCACGCCGGAGACGATGACGAGCGCCTGCTCGGGGTGCGGCGCGTCGGCGCTCTGCAGCAGCTCGCGGATGGTGCGGCCCTCGACCAGCTCCATGACGATGTACGGCACGACGCTCCGCGTGCCGCCGGGCGGGCCGACGACGTCCTCGCCGGAGTCGTAGACGGCGACGACGGCGTGGTGGTTGAGCCCGGCGACCGACTGCGCCTCGCGCGTGAAGCGGGCCTTGGACACCGGGTCCTCGGCGAGGTCGGCGCGCAGCAGCTTGACCGCGACCGTACGGCCGAGGCGGACGTCCTCGGCGGCGAACACCTCGGCCATGCCGCCGCGGCCGAGGCGGCCGGTGAGGCGGTAGCGGCCGTCGCCCACGACCCCGCCGCCGCCCCACGAGTCCAGCGGGCCTGACAGGTCCGGCGTCTCCGGCCTACTGTTCATTCCGGACTCCATGGCGTCAGGATCGGAGGGCCCCTGGGCGCGCTGGGTCTGTGCCATCGATCCTCGCCGTCGTGGTCGGTCTTGTTCGGTCCCGCTCGCGCGGCGGTGTGCGGGGCGGCCGCCGCGGCTGGCCGGACGGTGTCCCAGGGGAACGCTACAGGCTCCGGGCACACGGAGGCTTCGCGCTGGACCGGCCATCAAACCCGCTGCCGGTGAGCCCGTGCAAATTCAGTGGCGGGTTCTTGCGCATCCGGTCACGGAACGGGCACGTGGCTTGACGTGTCCGTGCCCTACGGCAGACTTGTCCCACATTGGTGAACGCACCACGAGCACCACGGTCACCGGATCCGCCCCAGCGCGGATGCGGCCGGCACGCTCTGCGTGCGCTGGAAGACCGCGCGCGGCGACGCAGTGCGCCAAGGGGGAAAGCACAATATGAGCCAGCAGGGCGCACCGGGCCAGTACCAGGGCCAGTCCCTCGCCGGGGGCCGGTACCAGCTCACGGACCTGCTCGGACAGGGCGGCATGGCGTCCGTGCACCTGGCGTACGACACCGTCCTCGACCGCCATGTCGCGATCAAGACCCTGCACAGCGAGCTGGGCCGGGAGCAGTCGTTCCGGGAGCGCTTCCGGCGCGAGGCGCAGGCGGTCGCGAAGCTCGCGCACACCAACATCGTGTCGGTCTTCGACACCGGCGAGGACACCGTCGGCGGCGCCCTCATGCCGTACATCGTGATGGAGTACATCGAGGGCAAGCCGCTGCGCACGGTGCTCGACGAGGACGTCCGGCAGTACGGCGCGATGCCCGCCGACAAGGCGCTGCGCATCACCGGCGACGTGCTGGCCGCGCTGGAGATCAGCCACGAGATGGGCCTGGTCCACCGCGACATCAAGCCCGGCAACGTGATGACGACCAAGCGCGGCGTGGTCAAGGTCATGGACTTCGGCATCGCGCGCGCGATGCAGTCCGGCGTCACCTCGATGACGCAGACCGGCATGGTCGTGGGCACCCCGCAGTACCTGTCGCCCGAGCAGGCGCTGGGGCGCGGCGTGGACGCCCGCTCCGACCTGTACTCGGTGGGCATCATGCTCTTCGAGCTGCTGACCGGCCGGCTGCCGTTCGACGCGGACTCGCCGCTGGCCATCGCGTACGCGCACGTCCAGGAGGAGCCCGTCGCGCCCTCCTCGATCAACCGGTCCATCCCGCCGGCCGTGGACGCGCTGGTCGCGCGGGCGCTGAAGAAGAACCCGAACGAGCGCTTCCCGACCGCCGAGGCCATGCGCGACGAGTGCGCCCGGGTGTCGCACACCGGCCAGACGGGCGGCTCCCCGATCATCATCAGCGGCGGCCCGCCCGCGCGCAGCGGCGCGGGCGTCGGCTCGGCCGTCTTCCCCCCGGTCGGCCAGGGGACGCCGCCCCCGGGCCCGGGCAGCGTGCAGACGCCCTACCAGCCGCAGCCGCAGTCGCAGCTTCAGCCGCAGCCCGGCTCCGGGCAGTACGGCGGCTTCGGCCCGTCCACCCCGCCGCCGCCCTCGCACACCGCGGCGCAGCAGGGCTACGCCACCCCGCCGCCCGGCTACCCGGGCGGCCAGGGCACCCCGCCGCCGTACAACTTGGCGCCCACCCCGCCGCCCTCCGGCGGCGGCCGAAGCGGCGGCGGCAACCGGCTGGTGATCATCGGCTCGGCGGCCGTGGCGGCGCTCGCGGTCCTCGGGGTGGTGCTGGTCGTCGCGCTCAGCGGCGGAGGCGGCTCGGACGACAAGGCGGGCGGCAAGGACTCCCCGAGCACGGCGCCGACGTCGACCGCGACGTTCAACGACGGGGCCGCGACCAAGTCGAAGACCATCGACGCGAAGAAGTGCACCGACGCGCGCGAGGTGTACGACCAGCCCGGCAAGTACGTGCTGCCCGACTTCCAGAACCTGTGGGTGGTGTCGGTGAAGCAGTGCATCCAGGCGGCGGGCTGGCACTACCGGGTCGAGTACCAGGACGAGAACGTCTGGGGCAAGGACACCGTCCTGGAATACAACCACAAGGACTACGACGACCCGTTCGACCCGAAGTCGGACACCATCACGCTGACGGTCTCCACCGGCAACCCGTCCTGACCGGCCCGCCACCTCCGGCCTGCCGAGGCGGCAGGCCGGAGGCCCCGGCCGAGGGCCGACCGGGGGCGGGCGCGGGGAGTCGCTACGCGGGGCCGTGGGCTCGGGTACGGACCGAGGGCGCCGCCCCGGGCCCCGTACGCCGCGGTGCCCGCCCGGGGCGCCCGGCGGGCGCACGAGGGCCGCGGTCCCGGCCGTACCCGCCCCGGGGCGTTCGGGCCGGGCGGGCAGGGCCGTAGGGGCCGCGGGCAGACGGCGGCAGGGGCCCGGCCGGCCGCACGGACCCGACGGCTCCCGACCCGGCCCGCGCCCGCCCGGCTACCGGTCGGCGACCGACCGGGCGGCCGGGGTCGGCCGGGGGACCGGCAGGGGTCGGCCGGGGGCCGGGGGACCGGCAGGGGTCAGAGGTACGGGCCGGAGCGGATGCCGTCCTGCGGGCGCTCGCCCTCGCCGCCGGTCATCCCCGCGGGCAGCGCCCTGCGCATCTGCTCCAGCTGCGCGCGGGCGGCCATCTGCTGGGCGAACAGCGCCGTCTGGATGCCGTGGAACAGGCCCTCCAGCCACCCGACCAGCTGCGCCTGCGCGATCCGCAGCTCGGCCTCGGTGGGCACGACGTCGTCGGTGAAGGGCAGCGACAGGCGGTCCAGCTCGTCGATCAGCTCGGGCGCCAGCCCGTCCTCCAGCTCCTTCACCGAGCTGGCGTGGATCTCCTTGAGCCGGACCCGGCTGGCCTCGTCCAGGGGCGCGGCCCTGACCTCTTCGAGCAACTGCTTGATCATGCTGCCGATCCGCATGACCTTCGCGGGCTGCTCGACCATCTCCGTCACGGGAACCTCGCGCGACGCGTCGTCCTCGGCGCCCTCCCCGGCATTGCCGGAGCCGCCGGAGCCGGCTGCCGTGGCGCTGCCCAGGGCCATGCCGTCAGGACCGACGACCAGGACGTGCTGGCTCTCCTGCGACCGTTCGTTCATCGGCTGGTTCATGCCTCCATTGTTCCGTACGACGCGCCCCTGCCGCGGCCCGAGGCCCGGGTCCGAAGGCCGGTCCGGCGGCCGCGGCGCGGGCGCCGGTCAGCGGCGCCGCAGCCGCAGGCCGACAAAGGCCAGGCCGAGGCCGGTGAGGGCCAGACCGGTGCCCAGGGGCAGCACCCGCAGCACCGGCGGCGGCGGGACGGCCGCCTCCGCCGGGCCGTACGCGTCGCCGGCCGGCTCGGCCGGCGGTCCGGTGC
>NZ_JAVSCF010000235.1:0-9958 GCF_031932565.1 Streptomyces sp. B1866 | reverse complement strand
CCCCGGCCCTGAACAAGCACCACCCCCGGAAAGCCGGGGCGGGTGCGCGCGGCCGTCCGGTACTCCCCCGGCCCGTCCGGCCCGCGCGCACCCGCCCCTCCCCGCCCCGGACCGCCGCCCTCAGCTCCCCGTGCTCCGGTACGCCCGCAGCCCCGCCCGCCACGCCAGGCCCGCCAGCGCGCAGCAGGCCGCCGCGACCAGCGGGGCGGCGAAGCCGGTCCACGGGGGCAGGCCCAGCGGGTTGGGGCGGCCCAGGACGTACAGGGCGGGCAGCCAGTTGACGAAGGCCAGCGGGATGACGAAGGTGACGCCGCGCAGCAGCTCCTTGGTGAACACCGTCGGCGGGTACTGGAGCATGGTCGTGCCGCCGTACGTGAACGAGTTCTGCACCTCGGAGGCGTCTCCGGCCCAGAACTGGAAGGCGCCGCCCGCCACGAACACCGCGCCGAAGATCGCGCCCCCGCACAGCGGCGTCAGCGCCAGCAGCACCGCGCGGGCCGGGGTCCAGTCGACGTCCACCTGGGTGAGCGACCAGATCAGCAGGGTCAGGCCCTGCGAGAGGCGGCCCAGCCTGCGCAGCGCGAAGCGGTCGGCGGCCACCTGGGCCAGCACCGGGGCCGGGCGCAGCAGCAGGACGTCCATGGTGCCGTCGCGGACCCGGCGGCCGATCCGGTCCGCGTTGCCCAGCACCAGGTCCGCCAGGCCGAAGGCGGTGCTGGTCGTGCCGTACAGCAGGGCGACCTCCGGCAGGCTGAAGCCGCCGAGGGCGTCCACCCGGGAGAACATCAGCACGATGGCGACGAAGTCGAGCCCGGTCGCCACGAAGTTCCCCACCGTCATGATCACGAAGGAGGTGCGGTACGTCATGGTCGAGCGCACCCACATGGCCGCGATGAGCCCGTAGGCGCGCAGGCCCAGGGCCAGGCGCGACGCCTCGCGCGGGCCGTGCGTCCCGGCGGGCCCGCGGCCCGCGCGAGCCGTCGCGAGACCGGCCGCCCCCGGCCCGGGCCCCGCCTCCGTCAGCCCCGGCTCAGCCACCCTGCACGACCACCCTCCGCGTCGCCACCGCCTGCACCGCCCGCCCGGCCGCCAGCAGCGCCGCCGCCCACCCGGCCTGGAAGGCCAGCGCCCGCGCCACGCCCAGGCCCCGGTGCTCCTCCAGGAATACGTCGGCGGGCACCTGGAGCATCGCCGACCAGGGCAGGGCGCGGGCGACCTCGCCGAGCGCGCCGGGGAAGACGTTCAGCGGAAGGACTATGCCGGAGAAGAACGTGCCCAGCAGGCCGCTAGCCATGAGCACGCCCGACCCGTCCAGCAGCCAGAAGGCGCTCAGCCCGACCAGGAAGCGCACGGTGAAGCCGACGCACACCGCCAGGGCCACGGAGACCAGGAACCACAGCCAGGTCAGCGGCGAGCCGGGCAGGGTCAGGTCGAACACGAGCGCGCCGAACGCCATGGGCAGGATGCCGCGCCCCAGGAGCTGGAACAGGGCCCGGCCCAGCTCTCCGGCCAGCCACCACAGCTGGAGGTCGACGGGCCGGTAGAGGTCCACGGCGATGTCGCCGGAGCGGATCCGGTCCTGGAGCTCGTCCGCGAAGCCGCCGCCCATCAGGGAGACCGTCGCGAGCAGGGCCTGGCCGAGCCAGACGAAGGTGAGCGCCTGCGAGGCGTCGTAGCCGCCGAGGTGCGGGCGCTGGTCCCACAGGGCCAGGTAGGTGTACGCGACGATGAAGCCGAAGACGGTGTTGGTGAACACTCCGGCCGCGGTCGCGACGCGGTAGGTCGCGTACCGGCGGAAGCCGCCGGCCGCGACGGCGGCGTACAGCCCTGCCGGTCCCGTCCACGTCGGCCCGGTCGGCACCGGTGCCCCGTCCGCCCGCATCGGCGTCGGTCCCCCTTCCGGTCGTACCGCTCCCCAGGCCGGCGACTTCCGGTCGTACCGCTCCCCCAGGCCGCCCGCTTCCCGTCGTACGCCGCCCCGGGCCGCCGGAGGGCCCCGGCCCCGCCGCGCCGGGCGGGCCCGCGCACAGCGTGCCCGCGGCGCTACGTTCCGAAGGCACCGACCTTAGCCGGGCGGCCGCGGGCCCGGCCACCGGATATCCGGGCGCCCGCGCGGGTCGGGGGGCGGTGGGGTGGGCGGCGCGTGAAGCCTGTCACAGAGCAGACACGGATGCGTGCCGCCCCCAGGTCACGGGCGCATGATGCGACAGTGTTCCATGGGGCGTAGGCCGCGTAGGACCGCGCGGAGCCCGCAGCTACCCAATCCCGCCGCAGCGCAACCCTTGGCGGCGGCCGAGGAGTCTCACCAGTCATGAGTGACGAGCCGCGACTGCATTACGGCGACGGCGCGGGGGACGCCGCCGCCTCCGAGGAGGGCGGCAGGCCCCGCCGTACCGGCTGGCGCCGCCTGGTGCCCACCTGGCGGTGGGTGCTCGGCGGAGCGCTGCTGTTCGTGGTGCTCCTCGCGGGCGCCCTGGTCTCCGGCTACCTGCTGGTCGACATCCCGGCCGCGAACAAGTCGGCCGTCGCGCAGAGCAACGTCTACCTGTACTCGGACGGCACGCCGCTGGCCCGCCAGGGCCAGGTCAACCGGGAGAACATCCGGCTCAGCCAGGTGCCCAAGACCACCCAGCGGGCGGTGCTGGCCGCCGAGGACCGCGACTTCTACTCCGAGTCGGCGGTAAACCCCGAAGCGATGGTCCGGGCCGCCTGGAACACGCTCACCGGCAAGGGCAGGCAGTCCGGCTCCACGATCACCCAGCAGTACGTGAAGAACTACTACCTGGACCAGGAGCAGACCGTCTCCCGGAAGGTGAAGGAGTTCTTCATCGCGATCAAGCTGGACCGCGAGGTGACCAAGGACGACATCCTTGAGGGCTACCTGAACACCAGCTACTTCGGCCGCAACGCGTACGGCATCCAGGCCGCCGCGCAGGCGTACTACGGCAAGGACGTGGGCGACCTCGACACCGCCGAGGGCGCCTACCTGGCGACGCTGCTCAACGCGCCCAGCGCGTACGACGTGGTCGCGTACCCGCAGAACCGGCGCGCGGCCACCGCCCGCTGGAACTACGTGCTGGACGGCATGGTCAAGCAGGGCTGGCTGGGCCGCGCCGAGCGGGAGCGGATGACCTTCCCCGCCCCGAAGGAGCCGTCCCCGCAGTCGGACCTGTCCGGGCAGCGCGGCTACCTGGTCGAGGCGGTCAACGAGTACATCATCGACAACGGCATCGTCGACGAGCAGCACCTGGCCCGCGGCGGCTACCGCATCACCACCACCATCGACCGCAAGAAGGAGGACGCCTTCGTCGCGGCCGCGCGGGAGCAGCTGATGGACCGGCTGAGCACGACCCGGAAGGTCGACCGGTACGTGCGGGCGGGCGGGGCCTCGATCGACCCGAAGACCGGCAAGGTGGTGGCCCTGTACGGCGGCGTCGACCACACCAAGCAGTTCGTGAACAACGCCACCCGGCGCGACTACCAGGTCGGCTCCACCTTCAAGCCGTTCGTGCTCACCTCCGCGGTGCAGCACGAGTCGAAGACCCAGGACGGCCGCCGGATCACCCCGAACACGCTGTACAACGGCGACAACGGGCGCATGGTCATGGGCCCGCAGGGCCCCACCGGCTACGCGCCCGACAACGAGGACTTCTACGACTACGGCCAGATCAACGTCACCCGCGCGACCGACAAGTCCGTGAACGCCGTGTACGCGCAGATGGCCGAGGACGTCGGCCCGGCGAAGGTGAAGGACACCGCCATCGCCCTGGGCGTCCCCGAGGACACCCCGGAGCTGGGCGCCTACCCGTCCATCGCGCTCGGCGTCGCCACCGCCAGCGTGCTGGACATGACGCAGGCGTACGCGACGCTGGCCAACCACGGGCGGCACGGCACGTACACCCTGGTGGAGAAGATCACCAAGAGCGGCGAAGAACTGGACCTGCCGAAGGCCGCGGTCAAGCAGGCGGTGCCGCGGGACGCCGCCGACACCACCACGCAGGTGCTGCGCAGCGTGGTGCGCGGCGGCACGGGCACGGCGGCGCGCGCGGCGGGGCGGCCCGCGGCGGGCAAGACGGGTACGGCGGAGGACGACAAGGCCGCCTGGTTCGCCGGCTACACCCCGGACCTGGCGACGGTGGTCGCGGTGATGGGCCAGGACCCGACGGGCAGGCACGTGCCGCTGTACGGGGCGACGGGCAAGCCCCGGCTGAACGGCGGCGACTACCCGGCGAAGATCTGGGCCGCGTACACCGCCGACGCGCTGCGCGGCCGGCCGAAGGCGCAGTTCGACCTGGACCAGGAGGGCGGCGCGGACAGGCCCGACCGGCCGTCGCGCACGTACGAGCCGACGTACGCCCCGCCGACCACCGCCTCCGAGCCCCCGGCCACCACGGCCCCGCCGACCAGCGAGCCGCCGACCGAGCCGACGTACGTCCCGCCGACGTTCACGCCGCCCACCGAGCCCACCGCCAGCCAGCCGCCCGGCTTCCCCATCGGCGGCGCGGGCGGCGGCGCAACGGAGCGGCCGGACACGGGGCTGGGCGCGCGCCGGTCGGACCGGCTCGTGGAGGAGACCGCGGACACGGGCGGCGGCTGACGCGGGCCCGCGAGGGGGTGCTGGCGGTACGCCGAGAGGGCGGTGAACGGTTCACCGCCCTCTCGGCCGGGACACGACGACGCGGCGGCACGCGCCGCACCGGGCGGCACGCGGCTACGCGGCTACCGACAGAGCCTGATGGCTACCGGTACGGCCCGGTGGCTACAGGTACAGCCCGGTGGCGTCGTCCGCCCCCTCCAGCCGCTCCGCGGCCACCGCGTGCAGCTCCCGCTCCCGCAGCAGCACGTACTGGACGCCGCGCACCTCGACCTCGGCCGGGTCCTCCGGGTCGTACAGCACCCGGTCGCCGGGCTCCACGGTCCGTACGTTCTGCCCGACCGCGACCACCTCGGCCCAGGCCAGCCGCCTGCCGACGGCCGCGGTCGCCGGGATCACGATGCCGCCGGTCGAACGGCGCTCGCCCTCCGGAATGTCGGTGCGGACCAGGACCCGGTCGTGCAGCATCCGGATGGGCAGCTTGTCATGGGACGTCTTCACACTCACGCCCCCGACCGTACCTGCCCGGGCGGCGTGCCGGTGCCGCGGGAGGGTGCCGCTTACGCCTGGTTCCGCCGCGAGGAGGCGAGCAGCAGGCCGGCCACCAGGACCACGGCGACGGCGGCCGGCACGATCCGCTCCATCCGGGGCGCCCCGTCGGGCGCGACGAACTGCCCGCGCACGTCGGTCACCGCCCGGTTGACGGCCACGTAGGCCCGCCCGGCGGTCCGGTCCACGGCCGACGCCGCCTTCGCCCGGGCGTCGCCGATGATCGTCTTCGGGTGCACGCGCACCCCGATCTCGTCGAGCGTCAGGGCGAGCTCCTGCCGCCTGCGGGCGATGTCCGCCGTGATCTGCGCAGGGGTCCTGGCATCCGACACCGCGCTGCCTCCGTACAGTCAGTCTCGATGGTCCGTGGGCACAGTCTGTCAGCTCCGTCACCCCCCTGCCCTACGGGGCCCCCGTTCGGGGACCGCCGCGGCGGCTAGGGTCGCTACCGTACGCGTGGACGTGCGCGGCGTACGCACCGACGTGACCGAGGAGACCCCCGATGAGTACCCGACTCGAACCCGGCGACACGGCCCCCGCCTTCACCCTCTCCGACGCGGACGGCAAGCAGGTCTCGCTGGCCGACCACGCGGGCCGCAAGGTGATCGTCTACTTCTACCCGGCCGCCCTCACCCCCGGCTGCACCAAGCAGGCGTGCGACTTCACCGACAACCTGGACCTGCTGGCCGGTCAGGGCTACGACGTCATCGGCATCTCCCCGGACAAGCCGGAGAAGCTGGCGAAGTTCCGCGAGAAGGAGAGCCTGCGGGTCACGCTGCTGGCGGACCCGGACAGGTCGGTCCTCACCGCGTACGGCGCCTTCGGCGAGAAGACGATGTACGGCCGGACCGTCACCGGGGTCATCCGCTCCACGGTCGTCGTGGACGAGGCGGGCAGGGTCGAGCGCGCGCTGTACAACGTGCGGGCGACGGGCCACGTGGCCAAACTCATCCGCGACCTGGGGCTGTAGCGGCCGGCCGCATAGCACAGGCGCGGGTGCCCCGTCGGCCGCCCAGCGGATACGATGTGGGCGGCCGGCGGCGGTGGCGCAGTGGTGACGCAGCAGATTTAGGTTCTGTGGCCCCTGACAGGGCTTGAGGGTTCGAATCCCTTCCGCCGCACGTCGAGCGGCCTGCGGTGCGGTGTCGCATCGCAGGCCGTTTTCACGTTTCCGCCGTTTTCACAGTTCTTCCGCCGTTGCCACGACGTCGTGCCGCGCCCCCGGCCGGTGGCGCCGCTCCGCTACCCGCCCAGCAGCTCCCGCACCGCCGGGGCCAGCGCGCGGAACGCCCGGCCCCGGTGGCTGATCGCGTTCTTCTCCTCGGCGGTCAGCTCGGCGCAGGTGCGGGTGTCGCCCTCCGGCTGGAGGATCGGGTCGTAGCCGAAGCCGCCGTCGCCGGACGGCGCGTGGCGCAGGGTGCCGCGCAGGCGGCCCTCGGTCACGCGTTCGGTGCCGTCCGGCAGGGCCAGGGCCGCGGCGCACGCGAAGTGGGCGCCGCGGTGCCCGTCGGGGATGTCGGCGAGCTGGGCGAGCAGCAGGTCGAGGTTGGCCCGGTCGTCGCCGTGCTTGCCCGCCCAGCGGGCCGAGAAGATGCCGGGCGCGCCGCCGAGCACGTCCACGCACAGGCCGGAGTCGTCGGCGACGGCCAGGTGGCCGGTGGCGCGGGCCAGGGCGTGGGCCTTGAGCAGGGCGTTCTCGGCGAAGGTCACGCCGGTCTCCGGTACGTCGGGGATGTCCGGGTAGGCGTCGGCGCCGACCAGGTCGACAGCGAGGCCGGCCGCGCCGAGGATGGCGCGCAGCTCGATGACCTTGTGGGCGTTGCGGGTGGCGAGGATCAGACGCTGCATGAGGGGATTATCCGGGAGTGCAGACGTCGGTCAGCTCGCCGGCCGCGTCCCGCAGCGGGGCCAGGTCGGGCGTCTCGCCCTTGTCCGCGGCCGTACGGATGTTGGTGACGGCCTTCTGGAGGTGGTCCACGGCCTTGTCGACATCCGCGTTGTCGCCGTGCTTCCTGAGCTTGTCGATGTCCTTTTCGAGGGCGTCGAGGGCCTGGTCGGCCTCGTCCGGGTTGACCGCGGCGTTGGTCAGGCCTCTCTGGAGATCGTCGATGTCGCCCGTCACGTCCACGGCGAAGCGGGCGCAGTCGACGGCCTTGGCGACCGTGTCGCATCCCGTCAGGGCCGGGACGGCGAGGGCCACGAGGGCCGCGGCGGCGAGGGTGGTGACGGCGGTGGTACGGCGGTGGCGCGGCGCCATGAAACGTTTCCTCCCGGGTGGGGCACCCCGGGCGCGCGCGGTGCCCGCCCGTACCTGAGTGCCCGTCTCACTGAACGCGGGGAAGGCGGGGCGTGGTTGCCCACGCCATGTCAGGCGTCCGCCCGTGCCTCCGCCAGCGCCTCCCGCTGGATCGCGTCCAGCTCCGCGCAGCCGGCCGCCGCGAGGTCCAGCAGCTCGGTCAGCTCCGCGCGCGCGAACGGCTCGCCCTCCGCCGTCCCCTGCACCTCCACGAACCGGCCGTCGCCCGTGCAGACCACGTTCATGTCGGTCTCGGCGCGCACGTCCTCCTCGTAGCACAGGTCGAGCAGCGGCACGCCGCCGACGATGCCGACGCTGACCGCCGACACCGTCCCGGCCAGCGGCTGCCGACCGGGCTTGACGAGCTTTCGGCCGCGCGCCCAGCCCACCGCGTCGGCCAGGGCCACGTACGCGCCGGTGATGGCGGCGGTGCGGGTGCCGCCGTCGGCCTGGAGGACGTCGCAGTCCAGGACGACGGTGTTCTCGCCGAGGGCCTTGTAGTCGATGACGGCCCGCAGCGAACGGCCGATGAGGCGGGAGATCTCGTGCGTGCGGCCGCCGATGCGGCCACGGACGGACTCGCGGTCGCCGCGGGAGTTGGTGGCGCGCGGCAGCATCGCGTACTCGGCGGTGACCCACCCCTGGCCGCTGCCTTTGCGCCAGCGCGGCACGCCCTCGGTGAAGCTGGCCGTGCACAGCACGCGCGTGTCTCCGAAGGAGACGAGGACCGAGCCCTCGGCGTGCTTGCTCCATCCGCGTTCGATGGTCACGGGGCGGAGTTGGCCGGGGTCGCGGCCGTCGATACGAGACATGGGGGGAGCCTATCGGGAACGCGGAAGGACCCGTTCGGTCCCGGACACCGGCCAGCGGGCAGCGGGCACTGGTAGGCGGTCAGCCGGTCAGCCGGTCAGCCGGTCAGCCGGTCAGCCGGTCAGCCGGTCACATGAGGTTTTCGATCTCCGTGACGACCGGGTGCGCGTCCGTGCCGATGACCACCTGCACCGCCGCGCCCATCTTCACCACCCCGTGCGCTCCGGCCGACTTCAGGGCCGCCTCGTCCACCCGTCCGGGGTCGAACACCTCGGTGCGCAGCCGGGTGACACAGCCCTCGATACCCGCGATGTTGTCGATTCCGCCGAGCCCGGCGACGATCTTCTCGGCCTTGCTGGTGGCCATGTCCACTCCTGCTGGTCGCGGCCCGTCCCGGCTCGCTCCGGACCGCCTCGGCCCGCCTCTCGCCCGTCTCGGCCTGTTTCGGGTTCACCCGGCTTGCCCCGGCCCCCGGCCACACCGACAAGCGGTCTTTCATACGTTAACCGTGTTCATCCGGATGCGCAGGGGTAGCGCGCGCCGCCGGACGACGCCCGGGCGCGCCGCGGGGTCCGGGCGGTCAGGGCTGCCCCCGGGGGTTCCTCGGGAGGTACGGGCGGGAAGCGGCCGTGGCGGGCGGTCCGGCCCGCGCGCTACAGCTCGTAGACCGCGCCCGCCCGCGCCAGCTCCACCGGGCCCGGGAAGACCTCGCGGGCGTCCCGCTGGTTGACGTGCGAGTCGGTCCACGGCGGGATGTGGGTCAGCACCAGGCGGCCGACGTCCGCGCGCCGCGCGTGCTCGCCGGCCTCCCGCCCGTTGAGGTGCAGCCCGGGGATGTCCTCCTTGCCGTGCGTGAACGCCGCCTCGCACAGGAAGAGGTCGGCGCCCACCGCCAGCTCGTGCAGCGCCTCGCACGCCCCGGTGTCACCCGAGTAGACCAGGGACCGCCCGCCGTACTCGATGCGGAAGCCGTACGCCTCCACCGGATGGCACACCTGCGCGGCCCGCACCGTGAACGGGCCGACGGTGAAGGTGCCGGTGGCGGGGGTCAGGGTGCGGAAGTCGAAGACCTCCCGCATGCACTTGTCGTCCGGCACGTCGTCGTAGGCGGCGACGAGCCGCCGCTCGGTGTCCTCGGGCCCGTACACTGGCAGCGCGTCGGCCCGGCCGCCCTCGTACCGGTAGTAACGGGCGACGAAGTACCCGCACATGTCGATCCAGTGGTCGGGGTGCAGGTGGGAGAGGATCACGGCGTCCAGGTCGTACAGGCCGCAGTGTCTTTGAAGCTCACCCAGCGAGCCGTTGCCCATGTCGAGCAGGAGCCGGAAGCCGTCGGCCTCGACAAGATAGCTCGAACAGGGCGAGTCCGCGGACGGGAAGGACCCCGAGCATCCGACGACGGTGAGCTTCATGGAGCAGGAACCTCCTTGAGGGTCCCCATGCCGGAGGCCAGGGGCAAATGCGGGGGGTCTCATGCGGTGCCCACGAGGGTAAGGGGCGAAAGCCCAGGTCGCCCACATCACCGGCCTGCGGTGTGGGCGGAATCACCAGGACGGGCCCGGTCCCGGCACCCCTTCGGAAGGGGTATTCCCCGCCAGATCACCCACCTTTCACCGGATTCCGCGCCTCCTCGGCCGGGCGGTGCCCTCTGGGCCGTACGGGCGGGCTTCCGGCCAGCCGTACGGGCGGGCGGCCGGTGGCGGGCGGGC
>NZ_JAVSCF010000234.1:0-9961 GCF_031932565.1 Streptomyces sp. B1866 | reverse complement strand
GGGTGTAGGCGACGCGGCCGGAGGCGACGCTGCCGACGTTGCCTGCCAGCAGCATCCCCTCGTAGCCGCGGGGCGCCCGGTGCAGGCGGGCCGCGTAGTCGTTGTACATGACGCCCGTGTAGACGCCGGTGCGGCTGCCGCGCAGCGACCGGGGGTCGATGCCCGCGTGCTCCAGAGCCTCCCAGGACGTCTCCAGCAGCAGGCGCTGCTGCGGGTCCATCGCGGCGGCCTCGCGCGGCGGGATGCCGAAGAACTCGGCGTCGAACGCGTCGGCCGCGTGGAGGAACGCGCCGTGCCGGGTGGAGACCTTGCCGGGGCTGTCGGGGTCGGGGTCGTACAGGTTCGCCAGGTCCCAGCCGCGGTTGGCGGGGAAGCCGCCGACGGCGTCGGTCCGGTCGGCGACCAGGCGCCACAGGTCGTCGGGGCCGGTGACACCGCCCGGGTAGCGGCAGCCGATGCCGACGATCGCGATCGGGTCGTGTCCGGCGTCGGCCGTGGCGGTGGCGTGGCCGCGGGCCGGGGTGTCGGGCGCGGTGGTGCCGCCGGTGACCTCGCGGGTGAGGCGCGCGGTGAGCGCGGTGGCGCTGGGGTGGTCGAAGACGGCGGTGGCGGGCAGCCGGAGGCCGGTGAGCGCGTTGAGCCGGTTGCGGAGTTCGAGGGCGGTGAGCGAGTCGAAGCCGAGGTCCCGGAAGGCGCGGTCGGCGTCGAGTCCTTCGGGGTCGCCGTGGCCGAGGACGGTGGCCATCTGGCCGCGCACCAGGCCGAGGATGGCGAGCGGCCGCTGGTCGGCGGGGAGGTCGGCCATCCGGCGGACCCAGGACGGGGCGTCGTCGGCGCCGGTGGGCGCGTCGGCGGCGCGGCGCAGCGGTGCGCGGACGAGTCCGCGCAGTACGGCCGGCACGGTGCCGGCCGCGGCGAGGTCGCGCAGGGCGGCGCGGTCGAGGCGCGCGGGGACGGTGTAGGGCGTGTCGTGGTGCAGTGCGGCGTCGAACAGGGCCAGTCCGGCCGGCGTGGGCAGGGCCGCGATGCCGCCGCGGGCCATGCGGGCGAGGTCGGCGCGGTCCAGGTGGCGGGTCATGCCGCTGCCTTCGGCCCACAGGCCCCAGGCGAGCGCGTTGGCGGGGAGTCCGGCCGCGCGGCGGTGTTCGGCGAGGGCGTCGAGGAGCGCGTTGGCGGCCGTGTACGCGCCCTGGCCGGCGTTGCCGGTGGCGGCGGTGACGGACGAGAAGAGCACGAAGGCGTCGAGTTCCCGGTCGCGGGTGAGTTCGTGCAGGTGCCAGGCGGCGTCGGCCTTGGGCAGCAGCACGGCGTCCAGCCGGTCGGGGGCGAGGGTCTGGAGGGTGCCGTCGTCGAGGACGCCGGCGGTGTGGACGACGGCGCTCAGCGGGTGTTCGGCGGGGATGCCGGCCAGTACGCGCTCCAGCTGCTCGCGGCGGGAGACGTCGCAGGCGGTGATCGTCACGTGGGCGCCGAGCGCGGTGAGGTCGGCTTCGAGCGCCGCCGCGCCCGGGGCGTCGCGGCCGGTCCGGCTGACGAGGAGCAGGTGGCGCAGGCCGTGCTCGGTGACGAGGCGGCGGGCGACCAGCGCGCCGAGGGTGCCGGTGCCGCCCGTGACGAGCGCGGTGCCGTCCGGGCGGAGGGCCCGGCGGCGGTCCGGGGCGGGGGCGGCGGTGAGGCGGGGGACGAGGGCGGCGCCGTCGCGCAGGGCGAGCTGCGGTTCGCCGCCGGCCGCCGCGGCGGGCAGGGCCGGGCCGGAGCGGGCGGGGTCGTCCAGGTCGATCAGGGTGAAGCGGCCGGGGTGTTCGGACTGGGCGGTGCGCAGCAGGCCCCAGACGGGGGCCGTGGACAGCCCGGTGACCCGGTCGCCGGGCCGGGCGGCGACGGCGTCACGGGTGACGACGACGAGCCTGGCCCCGTCGGGGCGGTCGCCGGCGAGCCAGGCGCGGACGGTGTCGAGGGCCCAGCGGGCGGCGTGGTGCGCGCCCGCGGCGGTCGGCGGAGTGCCGGGGGCGGCGGCGAACACCAGGTCGGGGGCCGGGTTTCCGGCGGCGACGTGTGCGTCGAGGTCGGTCAGGCTCGGGTGGGCGGTGCACCGGCCGTCCGGGTCCTGGCCGAGGCCGAGGCGGTCGGCGCCGACGACGGCGTACCGCACGGCGGCCGGGGGCGCGCCCAGCGGCTGCCGGGTCCAGCGCAGGTGGTACAGGGCGTCGCGCGGCGCGGCGGCGTCCGGTGCGAGCCGTCCGGCGGGCAGTTCGCGCAGGGTCAGCCCGCCGATCGACACGACGGGCGCACCGGTGGCGTCGGCGGCGGTGAGCGCGGTGGCGCCGTCGGCCGCGGGTGCCAGGTGTACGCGCAGGGTCTCGGCCCCGGTGGCGTGGAGCCGCACGTCGGCGAGGGAGAACGGGACGCGCGGGCTCGTGGGCCGCGGCGCGTCGGCGGGGGCGAGGAGCAGCGGGTGCAGCGCGGCGTCGAGCAGCGCGGGGTGGACGCCGAAGGCGCGGTCGCCGCCGTCGGGGGACGCGGGCAGGGTCACGTCGGCGTACAGGGCGTCGCCGAGCCGCCAGGCGGCGGTCAGGCCCTGGAACCAGGGGCCGTAGCCGTACCCGAGGTCGTCGAGGAGGCCGTAGGCGCCGGTGAGGTCGACGGGTTCGGCGCCGGCGGGCGGCCAGTTCCGCAGGTCGGGCGCGGCAGGTTCGGCGGGTGGTTCGGCGGCGGTGAGCGCGGTGAGTGTGCCCGACGCGTGGCGGGTCCACGGCCGTTCGTCCGGGCCGCCCAGGGCGTCCGGGCCGTCCGGCGCGTCCGGCGTGCCGGGCCGGGAGTCGAGGGTGACGGCGTGCCGTCCGTCCGGGTCGGCGGGGGCGACGGCGACGCGCAGGTGCACGTCCCCGGACGCGGGCAGGGCGAGCGGGGCTTCCAGGGCGAGGTCGGCGACGCGCGGGCAGCCGGCGAGGCCGCCCGCGTACAGCGCCAGGTCGAGGAACGCCGTGCCGGGCAGTACGACGGTGCCGGTGACGGCGTGGTCGGCGAGCCAGGGCCGGGCCGCCGCGGACAGTCGGCCGGTGGCCACGGTGGTGCCGTCGGGGGCGGTGGTGACGGCGCCGAGGAACGGGTGGTCGAGGGCGTCGAGGCCGAGGTCGGCGGCCCGGCCCCGGTCGGGCGCGGGCGCCAGCCAGTAGCGGCGGCGCTGGAAGGCGTACGTGGGCAGGTCGACGTGCCGCCCGTCGCGGCCCGCGTACAGGGCGTCGGGGTCGGGCGCGGCGCCGCCCGCGACGGCTTCCGCGACGGCGGCGGCGAACTGGGCGCGGCCGCCGTGGCCGCGGCGCAGCGTGCCGACCGCCGTGCCGCCGGCCGGGGCGGCGGCTTCGGCGCCGGGGGTGTCGAGGGTCTGCTGGACGCCGACCGTGAGGACGGGGTGCGGGCTGCACTCGATGAACAGGCGGTGGCCGTCGTCGCCCAGCGCGCGCACGGCGGGCTCGAAGAGCACGGTCTGGCGGAGGTTGCGATACCAGTAGCCGGCGTCCAGGACCGAGGTGTCCGGCAGCGGACCGCCGGTGACGGTCGAGTAGAACGCGGTCCGCGCCCGGCGCGGGGTGATGCCGTCGAGGGCGGCCAGCAGCGGTTCGCGCAGGGCTTCCATGTGCGCCGAGTGCGACGCGTAGTCGACGGGGACGCGGCGGGCCTGGACGCCGTCGCGCTCGCACCGGGCGAGGAGGGCGTCGAGGGCGTCGGTGTCGCCGGAGACGACGGTGGCGGCGGGGCCGTTGCGGGCGGCGACGCCGAGCCGGCCGTCGTAGGGCGCGAGGAGCGCGGACACGTCGTCGGCGGGCAGCGGCACGGACGCCATGCCGCCGCTGCCCGCGGCGGCGCGCAGGGCGCGGCTGCGCAGGGCGACGACCTTGGCGGCGTCGTCGAGGGTCAGCGCGCCGGCGACGTACGCGGCGGCGATCTCGCCCTGCGAGTGGCCGACGACGGCGTCCGGTTCGACGCCGGTGGACCGCCACAGCGCGGCCAGCGAGACCATGACGGCGAACAGCAGGGGCTGCACCACGTCGACCCGGTCGGGAGACGGCGCGCCGGGCCGGCCGTGCAGGACGTCGAGGGGCGACCAGGGGACGTACGGGGCCAGCGCGTCGGCGCAGTCCCGCAGTGCGGCGGCGAACTCCGGCGAGGTGTCCAGGAGGTCCATGGCCATGCCCGGCCACTGCGAGCCCTGTCCGGGGAAGACCAGGACGGTGGCCGGGGCGCCGCCCGCCGGGCCGGGCTCCGGCCGGCCGGAGCCCCGTACGAGGTGGTCCGCGGGGTCGCCGGCGGCCAGGGCGGTCAGCCCGCGCAGGGCGTCGGCCCGGGTGCCGGCGAGGACGACGGCGGTGTGGCCGAGCCGCGCGCGGGTACGCAGCAGCGCGTGGCCGAGGTCGGCGAGGCCGAGGGTGTCGTCGGCGGCTGAGAGGTGGCGGGCCAGCCGCTCCGCCTGGGCGCGCAGCGCCGCCTCCGTACGGCCGGACACGACCAGGGGCACGGGCGGCGGCGCGGCGGCGGGCGCCTGCGGGGGCGGTCCGGCCGGGCGGGCGGTACGGTCCGGCGGGCCGGGGCGGTCCGGCGGTGCGGCGGGCGGTGCCTGCTCGACGACGACGTGGGCGTTGGTGCCGCTGATGCCGAACGACGAGACGCCGGCGCGGCGGGGCCGCCCGGTGCCGCCGGCCGGTTCGGGCCACGGCGTGGCACCGGCGGGCACGGTCACCGCGCCGTCCGTCCAGCGCACGTGCGGCGAGGGCGCGCGCAGGTGCAGCGTCGCGGGCACGAGGCCGTGCCGCATCGCGAGGACGGTCTTGATGAGTCCCGCCACGCCCGCCGCGGCCTGCGTGTGGCCGATGTTGGACTTCAGCGAGCCGACGAGCAGGGGGTGCGCCGGGTCGCGGTCGCGCCCGTACACGGCGAGCAGCGCCTGGGCCTCGACGGGGTCGCCGAGGGCGGTGCCGGTGCCGTGCGCCTCGACCACGTCGACGTCGGCGGGGGACAGCCCGGCCGAGGCGAGGGCCTGCCGGATGACCCGCTGCTGGGCGGCGCCGCTGGGCGCGCTCAGCCCGTTGCTGGCGCCGTCCTGGTTGACGGCGGAGCCGACGAGGAGGCCGAGGACGGGGTGGCCGTTGCGCCGCGCGTCCGAGAGGCGTTCGAGCAGCACGACGCCGACGCCCTCGGCCCACCCGGTGCCGTCGGCGTCGGCGGAGAACGGCTTGCAGCGGCCGTCGGGCGCGAGGCCGCGCTGCCGCGAGAACTCCACGAACATGCCCGGCCCGGCCATCACCGTCGCCCCGCCCGCCAGGGCGAGCGAGCACTCGCCGCCGCGCAGGGCCTGGGCGGCCAGGTGCACGGCCACCAGCGAGGACGAGCAGGCGGTGTCGACGGTGACGGCGGGCCCCTCCAGGCCCAGGGTGTAGGCGACGCGCCCGGAGGCGACGCTGGGCGTGCTGCCGGTGAGCAGGTAGCCCTCGAAGCCCTCGGCCGCCTGGTGCATGCGCGGCCCGTAGTCCTGCCCGGTGGCGCCGACGAACACGCCGACCCGGTCGCCGCGCAGCGCGGCCGGGTCGAGTCCCGCGCGTTCCAGCGTCTCCCAGGACGTCTCCAGCAGCAGGCGCTGCTGCGGGTCCATGGCCTGGGCCTCGCGGGGCGAGATCCCGAAGAACTCGGCGTCGAAGTCGCCCGCCGCGGGCAGGAAGCCGCCTTCGCGGACGTACGTGGTGCCGGGGTGGTCGGGGTCGGGGTGGAACAGCCGTGCCAGGTCCCAGCCGCGGTCGTCGGGGAAGGGCGCGACGGCGTCCACGCCGCCGGCCGCCAGGCGCCACAGGTCGTCGGGCGAGTGGACGTCGCCGGGGTAGCGGCAGCCCATCGCGACGATGGCGACCGGGTCGCCGTCGTGGGCCGGGGCGGGGGCCGGGGCGGCGGCCCGCGCGGCGCCGGCCGTGGGGGACTCCAGCGCCAGGGCGCGCAGGTGGCGGGCGAGGGCGGCGGGCGTCGGGTGGTCGTAGACGGCCGTGTCGGGCAGGTCGAGACCGGTCGCGGCCGCGAGGCGCTGGACCATGTCGAGCGTGGCGAGCGAGTCGAGGCCCGACGCGCGGTAGGGCCGGTCGGGGTCGACGGCGTCGTGCGCGGCGTGTCCGAGTACGGCCGCGGCGTGCGCGCGGACCAGGTCCCGTACGAGCCGGTGCTGCTCGGATACGGACAGGCCGGCGAGGCGGCGGGCGAGGGCGGGGACGGGGGCCGGGCCGGCCTCGGCGGGCTCGGGTCCGGCACGGTGTCCGCTCTCGGTTTCGGGCTCGGTTCCGGGCTCGGGTCCGGCCGGGTCGGGCCAGTGGCGGGTGCGCTGGAAGGCGTACGTGGGCAGGTCGACCCGCCGCGCGCCCAGGCCCGTGAACAGGGCGGCCCAGTCCGGTTCCGCGCCCAGGACGTGCAGGCGGGCCGCGGCGGTGGCGAGGGTCCGCGCTTCGGAACGGTCGGCGCGCAGGGTGGCGACGGTCGCGACGCGGTCCCGGTCCGCGGCCGGCAGGCACGCGCGGGCGAGCGCCGAGAGGCTGCCGTCGGGGCCGAGTTCGACGAGCACGGTCGCGTCGGCGTCCAGGAGCCGCTGGACGCCGTCGCGGAAGCGCACGGCCTCGCGGGCCTGGCGGACCCAGTACTCCGGCGAGCAGGCCTCCTCGTCGGACAGCGGGCGGCCGGTCAGGTTGGAGACGACGGGGACCGCGGGCGGGTGGAAGGCGAGCCCGCGGGCGACCTCGGCGAAGTCGTCGAGCATCGCGTCCATGCGGTGCGAGTGGAAGGCGTGGCTGACCCGCAGCGGCGTCACCTTGCGCCCGGCCGCCCGCCAGGTCTCGGCGACCGCCCGCACGGCATCCTCGTCGCCCGAGACCACCGTGGCGGCCGGCCCGTTCACGGCCGCGACCGAGACCCGGTCGCCGACGGCGGAGAGGCGGGCGCGGACCTCGTCCTCGGACGCGCGCAGCGCCACCATGGCGCCGCCCGCCGGGAGCGCCTGCATGAGGCGGCCGCGGGCGGCGACGAGCGCGCCGGCGTCGGCGGCCGACAGGACCCCGGCCACGTGCGCGGCGGACAGTTCGCCGATCGAATGGCCGAGCACGAGGTCGGGCGTCACGCCCCAGTGTCCGAGCAGCCGGTGGAGCGCGACCTCGACGGCGAAGAGCGCGGGCTGGGTGTACTCGGTGCGGTGCAGGAGCGCGGCCCGCGGACTGTCCTCGGGCGCGAACAGCACGTCCCGCAGCGGGTGCGGGAGGTGGGGGTCGACGTGCTCGCACACGGCGTCGAACGCCGCCGCGAACACCGGGAACCTCGCGTGCAGCTCGCGCCCCATGCCGGCGCGCTGGCTGCCCTGGCCGGCGAAGAGGAACGCGGTCCGGCCCGGGCGGCGAGCCTCGCCCCGTACCACGTCCGGGCCGGCGCCCGGCCCGCACAGGGCGTCGAGTCCGGCGTCGAGCCCGGCCCGGTCCTCGGCCAGGACCACGGCGCGGGCGGCGAGCGGGGTGCGGGTGGTCGCGGCGGACCAGCCGATGTCCGCCGGTGCGGCGTCGGGGCGGTCCGCGAGGTGTTCGCGCAGGCGGGCCGCCTGGGCCCGGAGGGCGTCCGGCGTGGCCCCGGACAGCGGAACCAGGACCGGCCCCGGCGGCGTACGCGCCGGGGGCGTGTCCCCGGCGGGCAGGTCGCGCACCGGCGCCGCGCGTGGCCCGTCCGCGCCGGTGCCCTCGGGGACGCCGCCGGGGCCGGGCGCCCACTCCGCCAGCACGACGTGGCAGTTGGTGCCGCCCATGCCGAAGGAGCTCACGCCCGCGACCAGCGGCCGGTCCGGCCTCGGCCAGCCGGTCGTGGCGTCCTGGACGCGCAGGCCCAGCCTGCCGAACGGGATACGCGGATGGGGCGTCGCGAAGTGGAGGCTGCGCGGCAGCCGCCGGTGACGGATGCCGAGCACGGTCTTGACCAGGCCGACGACGCCCGCGGCGCCTTCCAGATGGCCGATGTTGGTCTTCACCGACCCCACGAGCAGCGGCGCGTCCGGCGGTCGGCCCACGCCGAGCGCGGCGCCGAGCGCGGCGGCTTCCACCGGGTCGCCGACGGGCGTCGCCGTGCCGTGGAGCTCGACGTACTGCACGGCCTCGGCGGCGTGTCCGGCCCGCCGGTGGGCCGCGCGGATCACCTGCTCCTGCGCCTCGGCGTCGGGCGCGGTCAGCGCCTCGCCGCCGCCGTCGTTGTTCACCGCGCTGCCGGCCACGACGCAGTACACGGTGTCGCCGTCCGCGAGCGCCCGGGCCAGCGGCTTGAGGACGACCATGGCGCCGCCCTCGCCGCGTACGAAGCCGTTGGCCCGCGCGTCGAAGGTGTGGCAGCGGCCGTCCGGCGACAGGCCGCCGAACTTCCCCGCGTCACCGGACCCGTCCGGCAGCAGGTCCAGGTTGACGCCGCCGGCGAGCGCGAGGTCGGACTCGCCGCGCCGCAGGCTCTCGCACGCCATGTGCACCGCGACCAGCGAGGAGGCCTGGGCGGCCTCGACCGCCATGCTGGGACCGCGCAGGCCGAGGGTGTACGAGACGCGGTTGGCGATCATGCTGCGGTGCAGGCCGGTCACCTGCCGCGGCCCGGCAGCCGCCGCGTTCGCCCGGCGCAGCAGGGCGGCGTAGTCGTCCCACATCGCGGCGGCGAAGACGCCGGTGGCGGTGCCCGTCAGCCGGTGCGGGGGAATTCCCGCGCTCTCCAGCGCCTCCCAGGACAGCTCCAGCATGAGCCGCTGCTGCGGGTCCATGAGCGCGGCCTCACCCGGGGTGACGCCGAAGAACGCCGCGTCGAAACGGTCCACGTCGTCCAGATAGCCGCCGCGCCGCGACCGGCCCGCTCCCGCTCCCGCCGCGCCGGAGCCTTCCGTCGGCGTGGTGTCCCGGCGGCGCTCCGGTAATTCCCTGACGGCGTCGACACCGTCGCGGAGCAGCGCCCAGAACTCGTCGGGAGTGGCGGCGCCGGCGACTCTGCAGGACATGCCCACGATGGCGACGGCGTCACCGCGGGCGACGGCCGCGGCCCGTGGAACAGCGTGTGTCTCAGTCATGAGGCTCCATGCCGATGAATGGGCATGCCGATGAATGGCAGGGCGAGGCATTGCGAAATCGCGCGAAAATGCACCGGTCGAGCAGGGCCGGGACGCCGGGAATTCCCGGTGAATGAGAACCGGATACCGGGTGCGAAAGCGGCGGATATTTCGAGTGGGCGAGGCGGACGCGGACCGTGATTTCAGAGGGGGGAGCCGCACGGCATCGTGAAAGGAGGCGGGTGGTGGGCCCGCTGTCCCGTTGGTGAATTCTACGCGGCGCCCACCTCCCCGACAAGTGGTTACTGCATCGGTCGTGATGACGTCACGTGCTTACGGTGCATCTCGGAAGATGCGGTGATTTGCAGGTCTTTCCGTGGTACGAGAACCGGTATGAACGGGCACAGGCCGGGATAATCGGTGTGGTGGCTCTGAGGTCAGAGAGACGCGCACCCCTCGATGAGGCGATTTCCGCGCGAAATCCCGTGGGAATCCCGGTATCGGTGCCTTCCGGTCGACTCGCCGTGCCGGTATCGGATACGCCTCCTGACGTACTGCATCGATACTCCGTGTTTTCCTCGCTATCGGCGTGGCTGATATGCGCTCGGGCCCGACTTGTTTCTCGCTGGAGGCCCTGTCGCGTGTGTGCCGAATTTACCTGACGGCAATCTTTTCCGCGTTTTCTGGCCGGGTACGGCCCGGCCCGGCCTTCCGGGTACCCCTCCGGCCGCGTGCGACGCCCCGGGCCGTGGCGCGGCTGACGGCCGCCCGCCGCGGCGCGGGCTCGGCCGCCGGAGGATCCAGGGGGGCGGACGGCGCCGGGCGGCGGGGTGACGGCCCGGTCGGCCCGGTCGGCCGGGAGTCCGCGCCCGCGCTCAGCCC
>NZ_JAVSCF010000233.1:0-10027 GCF_031932565.1 Streptomyces sp. B1866 | reverse complement strand
GGCGGTGGCGCGGCACAGGTCGGCCGGGCCCCGGCCGGGACCGGCCCCGCCCGGGCAGGCGCGTCCAGACCGGCCACGGCCGGGACGGCTCCTCGCGACCGGGACGTTCCCGCCCGGAACGGCTCGGCGCGGCGGCCTCGCCGCGCGGCCGGACCGCCCGTCACAGCCGGTCGGCGGGGCCGAGTGGCGGGACCGGTCGTCAGGGCCGGTCGTCAGCGGCACCGGCCTCCGGCCCGGCGGCGCCCGGACAGGCCGCGCCCAGACCGCGCCCAGACCGCTCACGGCCGGGACCGCCCAAGGGCCGGACTCCGACCGCCCGCGGCCGGACCGGCCCGCGCGCGCCGGACCGCACCCGCGGCCGGACCGGTCCCGCCCGAAGCGGCTCGACGCCGCGGTCCGGCCGCGCGGCCGGACCAGGCGCCACCGCCGGCCGCCGGGGCCGGACCGCGGAACCGGTCGTCAGGGCCGGGTGGCGAGGCGGGTCACACGGCGAGGGCCTGGGCCCGCCGCTTCACCTCCGTGCCGCGATTCTCCCGCAGCGCCTGGGCGGGCGTGCCGGGGAGCGTGGGGTCGGCCGTGAACAGCCACTCCAGCATCTCCTCGTCGGTGAAGCCGTCGTCCCGCAGGAGCGTCAGCGTCCCCACGAGGCCCTTCACGATCCTGCCGTCCCCGATGAAGTCCGCGGGCACGTGCAGCGCGCGGTTCTCGCCACGGCGGACGGCGATGAGCTGCCCTTCCTTGACCATCTGCCGCACGCGCGTCACCTCGACGTCGAGCCTTTCCGCGATGTCGGGCAGGGTGAGCCAGGTGGGGACGAGAGCATCGGTCTTCGAGTCAATCTCGGTCACGGGAACAAGCCTGCCATCCAGGACTGACAGCCGGTAGCCGGAGAGGGCCGGACGAGCCCGCGCCGCCTCAGGAGACGGCGGACTTCAGCGGCACCGACGGGTCGGCCACCCGCTCCCGGTCCAGCCGGTCGCCGCGCTCGATGAGCTTGCGGCCCTGCGCCACGTCGCGCGGACGGCCGACCGCGAGCAGCGCGACGAGCCGCTCCTCGCGCAGCCAGCACGCCGACCAGGCCGCGCCCTCCGGGTCGCCGCGCCAGACCAGTTCGTCGGCCGCGGGGTGGTGCCCCGCGTACTGCACGAAGCGCCCGAACTGCTCCGACCAGAAGTACGGCACCGGGTCGTAGACCTCGCCGGGGAAGTTCGCGGCCTGGCCGCCGACGATGTTGGCGGCGGCCGTCCGGGGGCCCTGGAGCGCGTTGTCCCAGTGGTGCACCAGCAGGCGCTCGCCGTAGCGGGCGGACGGGAAGGACGCGCAGTCGCCGACCGCCCAGACGTGCGGCACGGAGGCGCGCAGCCGCTCGTCGGCGGCCACCGAGCCGTCCGGGGCCAGGCCGACGCCCGAGCCCGCGAGCCAGCCCGTGGCGGGCCGGGCGCCGATGCCGACGAGGACCGCGCCGGCCGGCAGCCGGGTGCCGTCGGCCAGTAACACGCCGCCCTCGTCCACGGCCGCCACGCGCGCGCCGGTGAGCAGCCGGGCGCCGCTGTCCGCGTACCAGCCGGCCATGTGGGCGGCGACCGCCGCGGGCAGGGCCCCGGCGAACGGCCGGTCGGCGGCCTCCACCACGGTCACCGCGCAGCCGGCCTCGCGGGCCGCGGTGGCGAACTCCGCGCCGATCCAGCCCGCGCCGACCACGACCACGTCGTGCTGGGCGGCCAGCACCGGGCGCAGCCCCTCGGCGTCGTCCAGGGTGCGCAGCAGGTGCACGCCGGGTGCGCCCTCGCTGCCCGGCAGTGTCACCGGGGAGGCGCCGGTGGCGATCACCAGGTGGTCGTAGGCCACCGGTCCGGCCGTGGTGCGCAGCAGCCGCTCGCCGGTGTCCAGGCCCTCGGCGCGCACGCCCAGCCGCAGGTCGACGTCGAGCGCGGCGAAGTCGACGTCCAGAGTGGACCCGTCGGCCTTGCCGAGCAGGACCGCCTTGGACAGCGGCGGCCGGTCGTACGGCTGGTGGGGCTCGTCGCCCAGCAGGGTGACGCGGCCGCGCCAGCCGGCCTCGCGCAGGGCCACCGCGGTCCGTACGCCCGCCATCCCCGCGCCGACGATCACCACATGCCGCTCGCCGTCCCCCGGGACGGTTGTCTGATCGCTCACACCAGCACTCTATGGCCGTCCTTACGGTCGGCCGGAGAGCCGCGCAACGAGATATCCAGCACAGCGCGGAGACGTATCCGCGGGTACCCGCGGATACCCGGACCGCCGTCGGCGTCACCCGGACTGCCGTCGGCGTCACCCGGACTGCCGTCCTCGGGGGTGCCCGGCCGCCCGAGGGCCCGTACTTCCGGGCTCTGAGGCCCCGTACTAGGGTGGCGGCACTGAGCACTCGCGGGAGCCCGGACGCACCGGGCTGAGAGGGAGGCTGCGGCGGCCTCCGACCGTACGAACCTGATCCGGGTCATGCCGGCGAAGGGAGGGTCAACAGCCCATGCACGCGGCACGCGCGCGGCACGGCGCGCCACCCCCGTCCAGCGGACCGCCGCCGGACCCGTCTCCCGGCCCCGCCGGGGCCTACGACGTACTGGTCGTCGGCGGCGGCGTCATCGGCCTTGCCACCGCCTGGCGGGCGGCCCAGCGCGGTCTGCGCACGGCCGTGGCCGACCCCGAACCGGGCGGCGGGGCGGCGCGCGTGGCCGCCGGGATGCTCGCCGCCGTCACCGAGCTGCACTACGGCGAGGAGGCCCTGCTGGGGCTGAACCTGGCCGCCGCGCGGCGCTACCCCGGCTTCGTGGCCGAGCTCCAGGAGGCGACCGGGCAGGACGTGGGCTACCGCGCGTGCGGCACGCTCGCCGTCGCGCTGGACGCCGACGACCGCGCGTACCTGCGCGAGCTGCACGCCCTCCAGCAGCGGCACGGCCTGGACTCGCAGTGGCTCACCGGGCGCGAGTGCCGTCGCCTGGAACCGATGCTCGCCCCCGGCGTGCGCGGCGGGCTGCGCGTCGACGGCGACCACCAGGTCGACCCGCGGCGGCTGGTGGCGGCGCTGCTGACGGCCTGCGAGCGGGCCGGGGTCCGCTTCCACCGGGCGCGGGCCGAGCGGCTGGCGGTCGCGCGGGACCGGGCGGCCGGCGCGGAACTGGCCGACGGCACGCGCGTGTCCGCGGCCCAGACCGTGCTGGCGGCCGGCAGCCACAGCGGGCGGCTCGCGGGCGTGCCCGAGGCGGCGCTGCCCCCGGTGCGGCCGGTCAAGGGCCAGATCCTGCGGCTGCGCATGACGGGCCCGTACGAGCGGCTGCTGTCGCGCACCGTACGGGCCGTGGTGCGCGGCGGGCACGTCTACCTGGTGCCGCGAGAGAACGGCGAGCTGGTGCTCGGCGCGACCACCGAGGAGACGGGCTGGGACACCACGGTCACCGCGGGCGGCGTGTACGAGCTGCTGCGCGACGCCCACGAACTGGTGCCCGCGCTCACCGAGCTGCCGCTGGTGGAGACCTGCGCCGGGCTGCGCCCCGGCTCGCCGGGCAACGCGCCCCTGCTCGGCCCGTCCGCGCTGCCGGGCCTGCACCTGGCGACCGGCCACCACCGCAACGGCGTCCTCCTCGCGCCGGTCACCGGCGACGCCCTGGCCGAGGTGCTGGCCACAGGGCGGCTGCCGGCCGAGGCCCGCCCGTTCGCGCCGCCCGCCGCGCACCGGCCGGCCGCCCGGGAGGACCCGGCGCGCCACTCCGTACCGCAGGACGCACCACACGACTCCGCACCGCAGGAGCAGCCCGCATGACCGGCTCCGTGACCGTCTCCCTGAACGGGACGGCCCGCCAGATCCCCGACGGAACCACCCTCGACCGGCTCGTGGCGACCCTGACCCGGGCGCCGGCGGGCGTCGCCGCGGCCGTCAACGAAACCGTCGTCCCGCGCGGGCAGTGGGAGCGCACGCCGCTGGGCGACGGCGACCGCGTCGAGGTCCTGACCGCCGTCCAGGGAGGCTGACCCATGGCCGAGACCACGGCCCAGACCGCAACGCCCCGATCCGCCACGGCCGGATCCGCCGCGGCCCGCAGTCGGGCGGACGCCGCCGCGGCGGGGGCCCCGGCCCGTACGGCGGCCGGCGCCGACCCGTTCGTGCTGGCGGGCACCGCCTTCGCCTCCCGCCTGATCATGGGCACGGGCGGCGCGCCCAGCCTGGAGGTGCTGGAGCGGGCCCTGACCGCCTCCGGCACCGAGCTGACGACCGTGGCCATGCGCCGCCTCGACCCGACCGTGCAGGGCTCGGTGCTGTCCGTCCTGGGACGGCTCGGCATCCGCGTACTGCCCAACACGGCGGGCTGCTTCACCGCCGGCGAGGCGGTGCTCACCGCCCGGCTGGCCCGCGAGGCGCTGGGCACCGACTGGGTCAAGCTGGAGGTGGTGGCCGACGAGCGCACCCTGCTGCCCGACCCGGTGGAACTGCTCGACGCGGCCGAGACGCTGGTGGACGACGGGTTCACGGTGCTGCCCTACACCAACGACGACCCGGTGCTCGCCCGCCGGCTCCAGGACGTGGGCTGCGCCGCCATCATGCCGCTCGGCTCGCCGATCGGCTCCGGCCTGGGCATCCGCAACCCGCACAACTTCGAGCTGATCGTGGAGCGCGCCACCGTCCCGGTGATCCTGGACGCGGGCGCGGGCACCGCCTCCGACGCCGCGCTCGCGATGGAGCTGGGCTGCGCGGCGGTGATGCTCGCGTCGGCCGTCACGCGCGCCCAGGAGCCAGCGCTGATGGCCGCGGCCATGCGGCACGCGGTCGAGGGCGGCCGGCTGGCCTACCGGGCGGGCCGCATCCCCCGCCGCCACTTCGCCCACGCGTCCTCGCCCGCCGAGGGCGTGGCCGCGCTCGACCCCGAGCGCCCCGCCTTCCGCTGAGCGGCCGCGCCCGGGGCGTCCCGGGGACGGTCCCCGGCGCCTCCGCGCCCCGCCTCCGCCTGCCGTACTCCGACCCCCGGGAAACCCTCCGGGCCCAGCGCCGTGACGGCCTGGGCCCGGACGTGTGAAAGCCCCGGGCCGCGGCGTGAAAGCGCCGGGCCGGCCGCTTTCACGCATCTTTCACCGCCGCTTGCGAACCTGATGGTGGACGGCGGCCGGGAGGTACGACAGCCGCAGCGCTACGACACTACGGGGGTGTCGCTGCGGCATACGGAGGAGGTCCGCCCGTGCCGCCGTCCCAGCACCGCCGCCGGCCGAAGCGAGTTCGGTCCGTTCACGGGGGGACCGGGGGAACGTCCCTGGACCCGACTCGCCGACGCCGGCCCGGTGCCCGCAACCGCCGCGGACGTCCCCCAGCGCCGCGGCGGGGCGGACCGGCTACCGCGGCAGCGGCACGCCCATCTCGGCACGCAGGCTCTCCGCCTCGCGCCGCAGTCGCTGAGCGGTCTGCTCGTCGCTCAGCGCCTGGTGGGCGTCGCCTGCGATCTGCAGGGCCCTGACCAGGCCGATGCGGTAGCCGGCCCGCCGGTGCAGTCCGACCGCGCTCACGGCGGACTGCGCCGCCCTGCCGCCCTGGCCGAGGGCGAGGAGGACCGAGCCCACCTCGGTCAGCGCCTCCCCCTCGGCCAGCGCGAGCCCCAGGGACGCGACCGCGTCCCGGGCGGTCTCCGCGTGCGGCAGGGCGGCCCGCGGGTCCCCGCCGTGCCGGTACACGGCGGACAGGCCCGCGTGGGCCGCGCTCTGCGCGCGCGGGTTGCCGGAGTCCACGGCCAGCCGCAGCGCCGCCCGGTGGTGCTCGGCCGCCCCGGCCAGGTCGTCGAAGTCGACCAGTACGGACCCCAGGATGTTGCGGGCCTCGGCCTCCATGCAGCGGCGGTTGGTGCGCTGGATGCAGTGCAGGGCGTCGGTGGCGTACTTCAGCGCGAGCCGCAGGTCGCCGGTGTCCCGGTGGACGGCCGCCAGGCGGCACAGGACGGTCTCGTCCAGGGACGAGGACGGGACGGCGGGGTTCGCGGCGACCTGGGCCCGGGTGAGGTGGTCCACGGCCTTGCCGTACTCGCCCATGCAGCCGGCCAGGGTGCCCAGGCTGAGGTGTGCGACCCGGCCGACGTTGGCGACCAGGGTGGGGACGGTGCCCGTGGAGATGAGCGCCAGGGCCTCGTCCAGGGCGTCGCGGGCCGCGCCGAAGAGGCCCTGCTCGGTGCGGATCTGACCCAGAGCCGCCAGGCAGGTGGCCTCCCAGCCCAGGTTGTCGTGGAGCCGCGCGAGGTCCAGGGCGCGCAGGATGTGCTCCTGGGCCGTGTCGAGCCGCCCCTGATCCCGGGCCGCGATCCCGACGCTGACCCAGGCGCCGGCGGCCTCCAGGGGCCTGCCCTCCTGGAGGAACAGCGGGGCGGCCAGCAGGGCGTGCCGGATGGACTCCTCGTACTGGGCCAGCTCCCGGGTGGCGTAGGCGACGCTCCAGTGCATCAGCGCGCGGCCGAAGTCGTCGCGCTCGGCCGCGGCGGCGCGCAGCCCCGCGCGGGCGGCGTCCACCCACTCGGACCGCTCGCCCTGGCTCATCAGGGGCCCGTCCAGCGTCTCGGCGACCCGCCAGGCGAACGGGCGGGGGCCGTGCTCGACGGCGTGGTGGATGCCGGCGAGCAGGTTGGTGCGCTCGGCGTTGAGCCAGGCCAGGCCCGCGGCGGGCCCGTCGAAGTCCAGCGGCTCGGGCGGGCCGGCCTCCGGCAGGGTCCCGGCGCCGGCGGGCGCGACGTAGTAGCGGGTGGCCAGCGCCGCGCGCTCGGCGGTGGCCTGGTACCAGTGCAGCGCCCACCGCACCGCGGTCTCCCGCTCCTTGGGGTCGTCCTCCCGCTCGGCGCGCTCCCGCGCGTACAGCCGCAGCAGGTCGTGGAAGCGGAAGCGGCCCTCCCGGTGGGTCTCCAGGAGGTTGCGGGCCACCAGCCGGTCCAGTCCCCGGGCGGTCTCCCGCTCGTCGGCCCCGGTGAGCGCCGCGGCGGCCGGGACGGTGATGTCGAAGCCGGGAGCGAGCCCCAGGAGCCGGAAGAGGCGCCGGTCCTCGGGCAGGAGGTCGCGGTAGGACAGGTCGAAGGCGGCGCGCACGCCCGTGCGGGTCTCGCCGTCGAGGGCGAGTTCGGCCAGGCGGTTGCCCTCCCGCAGGTCGCGGGCCAGCTCGGCGAGGCGCCGGTGCCGCTCGCCGAGGAAGTTGGCCGCGCACACGCGTACGGCCAGCGGCAGGCAGCCGCACAGCCGCACCACCTCGGCCGCGGCCTCCGGTTCGGCGCGTACGGTGTCGGCGCCGACCGTGCGGGCGAGCAGGGCGACGGCCTCCTCCTCGGAGAACACGTCGAGCCTGACCCGGTGCGCGTCGTGGAAGGCGGTGAGCCCGCGCAGGTCGTCGCGGCTGGTGACGACGACGAAGCAGGACGGCGAGCCGGGCAGCAGCGGACGCACCTGCTCCAGGCTCGCGGCGTTGTCCAGCAGCACCAGCACCCGCTTGTCCGCCAGCAGGCTGCGGTAGAGGGCGCCCCGCTCGTCCGGGGCCTCCGGCAGCCGGCCGGGCGAGACCCCCAGGGCGCGCAGCATGCGGGCCAGCGCCTCGCCGGGCGACACGCGCGTGGTGGGCGAGTACCCGCACAGGTCCACGTAGAGCTGGCCGTCGGGGAAGCGGTCGGCCACGCGGTGCATCCAGTGCACGGCCAGCGTGGTCTTGCCCACCCCGGCCGTGCCGGACACCGAGGAGATCACCAGGGCGCGGCCCGGCCGGTCCTGCATGGCCGACAGCAGCACGTCCAGCTCGCGCACCTGCTCCGCGCGGCCGGTGAAGCTCGCCACGTCCGGCGGCAGCTGGCGCGGCACCGGCTGCGGGGCGGCGGGCGGCTCCGGCGCGGCCGCGTCCCGCGGGCGTTCGGGGGTGAGGTCCGGGTCGTCGGCGAGGATGCGCTGGTGCAGCTCGCGCAGCGGCCGCCCGGGTTCGACGCCGACCTCCTCGGCGAGCAGGCGGTGTACGTCGCGGTAGGCGGCGAGCGCGTCGGCCTGCCGGCCCGACCGGTACAGGGCGAGGATGAGCTGCGCCCACAGCCGCTCGCGCAGCCGGTGCTCGCGCACCAGGGCGGTCAGCTCGCCGATCACCTCCTGGTGGCGGCCCTGGGCGAGCAGCGCCTCGACGCGCTCCTCGCGGGCGACCAGGTGCAGCTCCTCCAGGCGCCGCGCCTCGGCGAGGGCGAAGCCGCGGTCGGCCACCCCGGCCAGCGCCGGGCCGGACCACTGGGCGAGGGCCTGGTCGTAGCGCTCGACGGCCAGCCGCGTCTCGCCCGCGCGGGCCGCCTCGCGCGCCTGCTCGGTGAGCCGTACGAACCGCAGCGCGTCGACCTGCTCGTCGGCCAGCTTCAGCGCGTAGCCGCTGCTGCTGCGGCCGCCGGCGCTGACCAGCGCGTCGAAGCCGTCCCGGGCGCGCCGGTCGGGTTCCAGGACGCGCCGCAGGTTGCGGATGTGGGCGCGCAGGGCGGCGTCGGCGCCGTCGGGCTCGGCGCCCTCCCACATCAGCTCGGTCAGCCGGGCGCGGCTGACCGGGCGGCCGCGGGCCAGCGCGAGCGCCGCCAGCAGCGTCCGCTGCTGCGGACCCAGCGTCACCTCGCGGCCGCCGACCTCGACGGCCACCGGCCCCAGGATGCGTATCCTCGGCCCCGGCCGCGCTCCGGCCCCGGCCTCAGCCACGTCGCTCACCCACGCTCCCTCGTGCCCGGCCCCCGTGCACTCGCCGCCTCCCGCCGCCGTCCGCCGGCCACCGGCCGGTCCTTGGGGCCGTCGCGCCGGGCGGTCGTCCGCGGCTCCCGCGCCCTCCGCGCGCTGGGCGCGGTGCCGGCCTGGGCCGCGGCCGGCGTGGTGACGGGGAAAGGTCACGATAGCGCGCGTTCCCGTGGTGTGAAGCGCCGCGCGCCGGTGCGGCCGGGATGTCCGGTGAACGCGGGGGGTGGTCGGGCGGCGGTGGTGTGACGACTGTGCCACAGGCGCGCCGCGGTCCGGCTCCGGTCGTGCTTCAGTCCGGTACGAAAGCCCGTTGAGCGCGCGGTGGTGCCGGTGCGGGCTCGTAGACTGCGGGATCGTGGATACCACCTTGCAGGACCCCCTCCTCGGGAGGGTGCTCGACGGCCGTTACCGTGTCGACGCGCGCATCGCCGTGGGCGGCATGGCGACGGTCTACCGGGCCGTGGACACCCGGCTGGACCGGGTGCTCGCCCTGAAGGTGATGCATCCGGCGCTCGCCGGCGACGCCGCGTTCGTCGAGCGGTTCATCCGCGAGGCGAAGTCCGTGGCCAGGCTGGCCCATCCGAACGTGGTGGGCGTCTTCGACCAGGGCTCCGACGGGGGCCACGTCTACCTCGCGATGGAGTACGTGGCGGGGTGCACCCTGCGGGACGTGCTGCGCGAGCGCGGGGCCCTCCAGCCGCGCGCCGCGCTGGACATCCTGGAGCCGGTGCTGGCCGCGCTGGGCGCCGCGCACCGGGCCGGTTTCGTGCACCGCGACATGAAGCCGGAGAACGTGCTGATCGGCGACGACGGCCGGGTGAAGGTCGCCGACTTCGGGCTCGTACGGGCGGTGGACGCGCACACCAGCGCCTCCACCGGCACCGTGCTGGGCACCGTGTCGTACCTGGCGCCCGAGCAGATAGAGCACGGCACGGCCGACACGCGCGCGGACGTGTACGCGTGCGGCGTGATGCTCTACGAGATGCTGACCGGCGCCAAGCCGCACGGCGGCGCCACTCCCGCGCAGGTCCTCTACCAGCACCTGCACCAGGACGTGCCGCCGCCGTCCGGCGCCGTGCCGGGCCTGCCGCCCGGTCTCGACGCGCTGGTGGCGGGGGCCGCGGCGCGCGACCCGGAGGGGCGCCCCACGGACGCGGTCGCGCTGCTGGCGGTGGTCCGCCGCACGCGCGCGGCCCTGTCCGGCGCGCAGCTGGACGCGGTGCCGCCGCGGGCGCGCGGCGAGGCGCACGACACCTCCGAGGACCGTACGAGCGTGATCGCGCGGGCTGAGCGCACGCCCGCGCCGCCGCCGGGGACG
>NZ_JAVSCF010000232.1:0-10092 GCF_031932565.1 Streptomyces sp. B1866 | reverse complement strand
CAGGGCGGCCCCGGCGACCCGTGGGGCCCCGTACCGCCGCCCGGCTCCCCGCGGGGCGGCTCCGGCCGCCGGCGCCCCGGCGGCGTGGTCGCGGCCGTCCTGGCCGCCGTGCTCGTCGCGGGCGGCATCGGCGGCGGCCTCGGCTACTGGGCCGCCGACCGGGACGACGGCGGCACCTCGTCCACGACCGTCTCCGCCACGGACGGCACCAAGGCGCAGAGCCGTCCCCCCGGGTCGGTGTCGGCGATCGCGAGCAAGGCGCTGCCCAGCGTCGTCACCATCGAGGCGCAGGGCGGCAGCGGCGGCGACGGCAGCACCGGCACCGGCTTCGTCTACGACCGGCAGGGCCACATCCTCACCAACAACCACGTCGTCGCGATGGCCGCGAACGGCGGCCGGCTCACCGCCACCTTCTCCGACGGCAAGCGCTACGACGCGGAGATCATCGGCCGGGCCGAGGGCTACGACGTGGCCGTGATCAAGCTGAAGAACGCCGCGGGCGCCAAGCTCGACCCGCTGCCGCTCGGCGACTCCGACAAGGTCGCGGTCGGCGACGCGACCGTCGCCATCGGCGCGCCGTTCGGCCTGTCCGGCACCGTCACCACCGGCATCGTCAGCGCCAAGAACCGCCCGGTCGCCTCCAGCGACAGCGGCGGCGGCAACCCCTCGTACATGAGCGCCCTCCAGACCGACGCCTCCATCAACCCCGGCAACTCCGGCGGCCCGCTGCTGAACGCGGACGGCGCCGTCATCGGCATCAACTCCGCCATCAAGCCGGGCGGCGGCGGCAGCCCCTTCGGCGGCGAGAGCCAGTCCGGCAGCATCGGCCTCGGCTTCGCCATCCCGATCAACCAGGCCAGGAACGTCGCCGAGCAGCTGCTGGCGACCGGCCAGCCGGTCTACCCGGCCATCAAGGCCACCGTGGACCTGAAGGACTCCGGCGAAGGCGCCAAGATCGCCGACAGCAACCAGGACGGCTCCCCGTCCGTCGTCCCCGGCGGCCCGGCCGACCGGGCGGGCCTCAGGCCCGGCGACCTGATCACCAAGCTGGACGACACGGCGATCGACAGCGGCCCCACCCTGATCAGCGAGATCTGGGCCCACAAGCCGGGCGACAAGGTCTCCCTCACCTACGAGCGCGACGGCAAGGAGAAGACGGTCGAGGTCACGCTGGGCGAGCGCAAGGGCGACAACTGACAGGCTAGGCTGACCCCCGTGCCGCGCCCGGGCGGTGTCGGCACGGGGAGGCTTGCCCGAGCGGCCTAAGGGAACGGTCTTGAAAACCGTCGTGGCAGTGATGTCACCGAGGGTTCAAATCCCTCAGCCTCCGCGTCAGTGATCCCACACAGGGCCCCCGACCAGGCAGTCCGGTCGGGGGCCCGGTCATGTGCCCGGCCGGGCCCGCCGCGGGTGGGGGCCGCCGCCGGTGGTTCAGTGGGCGCCGGCTCCGGTGAGGGAGCGCACCTCCAGCTCGGCGTACCTGTCCTCGTCCGCCGTCTCCCGGGACAGGACGGTCCCCAGCCAGCCGAGCAGGAACCCGGCCGGGATGGAGATCAGCCCCGGGTTCTCCAGCGGGAACCAGTGGAAGTCCACCCCGGGGAACATCGAGGTCTTCGCGCCGGAGACCACCGGTGAGAACAGCACCAGCACCACCGCGATGACCAGTCCGCCGTAGATCGACCACAGCGCGCCCGTCGTGGTGAACCGCTTCCAGAACAGGCTGTAGAGGATGGTCGGCAGGTTGGCCGAGGCGGCGACCGCGAAGGCGAGCGCGACCAGGCCGGCGACGTTGAGATCGCCCGCGAAGATGCCGAGCGCGATGGCGAGGCCGCCGATGAGGACCGCCGCGAACCGGGCGGCCCGAACCTCCTCCTTCTCCGTGGTCCGGCCCTTGCGGAGGACGTTCGCGTACAGGTCGTGGGCGAAGGAGGACGAGGAGGCGAGGGTGAGTCCGGCGACCACCGCGAGGATCGTGGAGAAGGCGACCGCCGAGATCACCGCGAGCAGGATCGCGCCTCCGGTCGAGTCGGCCCCTCCGCCGATCTCCTGGGCCAGCAGCGGGGCCGCGGTGTTGCCCGCCGGGTTGGAATCGGTGATCGTCTTCTGTTCGAGCAGCGCCGCCGCGCCGAAGCCCAGCGCGATGGTCATCAGGTAGAAGGCCCCGATGATCCCGATCGCCCAGAGCACGGACGTCCGGGCGGCCCTGGCGGTGGGCACGGTGTAGAAGCGGATGAGGATGTGCGGCAGGCCGGCCGTGCCGAGGACCAGTGCGACGCCGAGCGAGATGAAGTCGAGCTTCGAGGTCCCGGTGGCTCCGTACTTCAGACCGGGCTCCAGGAAGCCGCTGCCCTTGCCGCTGTTGTCGGCGGCCGCGCCGAGCAGGGTGGAGAGGTTGTAGCCGTACTTGTGCAGCACCAGGACGGTGATCAGCAGGGTGCCCGCGATGAGCAGGACGGCCTTGACCATCTGCACCCAGGTGGTGCCCTTCATGCCGCCGATCGACACGTAGAGGATCATCAGGACGCCGACGAGGGCGACGATGAGGTTCTTCCCGGCGTCGCTGTCGATGCCGAGCAGCAGCGAGACCAGCACGCCGGCACCGACCATCTGGGCGAGCAGGTAGACGATCGAGACCACGATCGTCGAGACGCCCGCTGCGGTACGCACCGGGCGCTGCCGCATCCGGTAGGCGAGCACGTCGCCCATGGTGAACCGGCCCGAGTTGCGCAGCGGTTCGGCGACCAGCAGCAGGGCCACCAGCCAGGCGACGAGGAAGCCGATGGAGTACAGAAAGCCGTCGTAGCCGAAGAGGGCGATGGCGCCCGCGATCCCGAGGAACGAGGCGGCCGACATGTAGTCGCCGGAGATCGCCAGGCCGTTCTGGAACCCGCTGAACGCCCGCCCGCCCGCGTAGTAGTCGGTGGCGTTCCTGGTGCGGCGGCCCGCCCAGACCGTGATGGCGAGGGTCGCGGCGACGAAGACCGAGAACAGCGTGATGATCAGGGGCCGGTGCTCGCCCGCGCTCTCGACGGCGAGGTGGACGGTGCTCATGCCTCGCCCTCCAGCCGGGACCTGATCGCCTCGGCCCGCGGGTCGAGCTTGGCGGCGGCGTGCCGCGCGTACCACCAGGCGATGAGGAACGTGCTGGCGAACTGGGCCAGGCCGAAGACGAAGGCCACGTTGACGTGGCCGGCGACCTTGGTCCCCATGAAGCCGCCCGCATAGCTGGACAGCAGGACGTACAGCAGGTACCAGGCGATGAAGGCGACGGTCAGCGGGAACGCGAACGAGCGGTAGGTGCGGCGCAGTCCGGCGAACTCGGCACTCGACTGCGTCTCGCGGTAGGGCTCGGTGCGGCCTGTCGCCTCGGACGAGGATGATTCGGGGTGCACGCCGCCCTCCTTTCGGTGTCGTGGTGGGGGCGAAGCACGGCGGTGGGGCAGCGGACTTATGACGGTAGGCAGCCGCCGTCTCGTGCGGCAGTCCCCGCGCGGGGATCGCCGGTGGATCGCACCCGCGGCGGAGCGGACGGGGGCTGCTCAGGCCGGCGTTCCGGGCAGGCGCGGGCGGGTCGGCACGCGCGGCACCCCGGAGGGTCGCGGCACCCCGGAGGGTATGCGGGAGCGGGCGGCGACGGCGGCGGCCGGCGCGGCGAGGCGGACGACTCCCATGGGGGCCACGGTACGCACTCGGCCCGGCCGCGGAGTGGTGCGGCGTGAGGTGTGTGGGGCGGCGCCGGACCCGCCAGGGCCCCGCGCGCATAACGCATAATTCCCTGTTTTCTGGTTACAGCATGGTCCTGGTCGGCTGAGGCTTCACGGAGGGGCGGGCAGGGCCGTCCCGTACGGCTCGCCGCGCCGCCGCGCGGTCGGCGTCGCACGAAAAGGAGCACCATGGACATCCCACCCGCCGCGGGCACCCTCGGGCCCGTCGTCGTGGGCACCGACGGCTCGGTCCACGCGGCGGCCGCCACGCTGTGGGCCGCCGAGGAGGCGTTCCTGCGCGGGCAGCACCTCGCCGTCGTGCACGCCATGGCGCCCGCCGGCGACCTCACCGCCGTGTCCGACGACGTGCTGCGCATGATCGAGGACAGCGGCCGGGCCGTGCTGGACGCGGCCGTCGGCCAGGTCCGCCACCGCCACCCCGACCTGCCGGTGCACCCCGTGCTGACCCGCGACGACCCCGCCGACGCCCTGCTCGCGACGGCGGACCCGCGGGTCACCCTCGTCGTCGGCTCGCGCGGGCTGGGCGGATTCGCCGCGCTGCTGCTGGGCTCGGTGGGCCTGCGGGTCGCGGCCCGCGCGCCCGGCCCCGTCGTCGTCGTACGGGGCGCCGCGGCCCGGTCCGTCACCGGCACCGTCCTGGTCGGCGCGCGCGACGCACGGGACCGCCCCGCGCTGCGGTACGCGGCCCAGGCGGCCCGGCTGCGCGGGGCCGCCCTGCGGGTGCTCGGCACCTGGGCCCTGGTGGACCAGGTCGGCGCCGTGGCCCCCCAGGCGGACGACCTGCGCGAGGTGGCGCGGGCGCAGGCCGACGCGACCGCCGAGGCCCTGCGGCCGGTCCGCGAGGAGTTCCCGGACCTGCCGGTCACCGAGGAGGTGCTGCGGGCCGCGTCCGCGGCCGGCGCCCTGACGCACGCCTCGGCAGGCGCCGACCTGCTGGTGCTCGGCGCCCGGCGCACCCGGTACCCGCTGGGCCCCCGGCTGGGCCGGGTCGCGCACGCCGCGCTGCACCACGCCCACTGCCCCGTCGCCGTCGTTCCGGCCGGCTGACCCGCCCCGGGCCCGCCCGGGCGCGTCCAGGCGCGTCCGGACGCGGGCCCGCCCGGACGCGGGTCAGCCCGGGCGGACCACCCGCCCGGTGAGCCGTCCGGGGGTGACCCGGATCCACAGGTCCCGGGTCCCGCCCGCCCACGGCTGCCCGCCGGGCGCGTGCGCGTAGCGGTGTACGGCCCCGGCGTCGGTGACGTGGTCGGCCGTGCCGACGGCCAGCACGCTCCAGCCGACGCCGCGGCGCTCGTCCACGCGGTCGACCTCGAAGGTGACCTCCGCGCCGGACGGTACCGCCGCGGTCCCGTCCGGGTCGGTGCGGTAGACGATGCGGCCCGCGTCCACCAGGTAGTTGACCGGGACCACGGACACGCCCCGGTCGCCCGGCAGGGCGACGCGGCCGATCCCGTGGTGGGCCAGCCGGTCCCAGCACTCCCGGGCCGTCAGCTTGCCCAGCGCCGCGCCCCGCGCGGGCGGCCGACGGCCCGGCGGCGGGTCCGTACGGCCCTCCAGCAGCTCGTCCAGCGGCATCCGCAGCGCCGTCGCCAGCCGGGCCAGGGCGTCGGGGTCGAAGTCGGGGCCCAGCCGCACCACCTGCCGCAGGTAGGCCGGGGCCATGCAGGCCCGTTCGGCCAGCTGGGCGGCGGAGAGCCCCAGCTGGTCGCGCCGCTGGGCGACGCGCCGGTCCAGCGTGTCGGGGCCGTGGGGCGGTCCGGCCGCCGAAGCGCCCGGACCGGTGTTCGTCGTCATGTCCGCCCGCCCTCCCGGTCGCAGTCCGCGTCCCGGCCGGGCCGGGACCCGGCCGCCGGGCACCGCTCTCCCGGTGCCCCGCGCGCGTCCTGGTCCGCCGTCGGCGCCGTACGTCTCCGGGTAACCGCCGTCGGCCGCCGGAAACGGGAATCCGCGCGGGCGCCCTGCCTCCCCGCTGCGACCGCGCCCGCTCGATGGCCGGGGCCGGTCGCGTCAGGCGGTGAGGCGGTCGATCAGGTCCGGGCCGACGCCCGTGCCGGGGTCGAGGGCGTGCGCGGCGCGCAGGGCTCCGGTGAGGGTCTGCGTGGCGAGTACGACCAGGTCCTCCACCGGCAGGTCCTCGTGCCGGAGCCAGTCGATCAGGATCTCGTCCAGGTAGCCCACCCAGCCGCGCATGGTGGCCCGCAGCGCCGGGCAGACCGGGCCGGTGACCCCGAGCCCGGTCAGCAGGCGCCGCGCGCCGTGCCAGCGCAGGTCCTCGATGATCGCGCGCACCTGCGGGTCGGAGCCGCTGCCGCCGCGCATGAGGGTGAGGAAACCCGCGGCGTTCGCCTCGGTGTAGCGGATGTGCCGGGTCAGGGCGTCGCGGAGCCGGGCCGCGGGGGTGTCACCGGCGGGCGGGGTCTCGTGGACGGCGCGCAGGTTCGCGGCGGCGGCCTGGATGGTGGCCAGGTACAGGCCGCGCTTGTTGCTGAAGTGGTGGGCGATCAGCCCGTAGGCCACCCCGGCCCGCTTGGCGATCTCGCCCGCGGTGACCTCGTCGTAGGCCCGCCGCGCGAACAGGTCCGCCGCGGCCTGGATGAGCAGGGCGCGGCGGTCGGTGCGGTGCGCTTTCGGGAGTGCCTGGTTCCGGATCGCCATGTCCTCCAGCGTAGAGACGCGGTGTGCGCGGTCTGCCGGGGGTGTCCGGCGGCGGGCGCGGGCGCGGCCCGGCCGGGGTGCCTGGCGGGGGTCCGGCGGCGGCCGACGGGCCGCGGTCCGGCTCGTGCGGCTCGTGCGGCTCGTACGGCTCGTGCGGCCGGGCCTCGGGGGGAGCCGGGCTAGAGCGCCCACCAGCAGTACAGCCGCCGCCCCGCCTCCCGGGCGCGGGCCGCCAGGGCCGCGAGCTGGGTCAGCGCCTCCAGCACGGCCTCGGCGGTGACGCCGGACTGCCGCAGCTCCTCGGTCTCGGACCAGGGGCCCGCGGCCTCGGCGAGGGACGCGGGCGGCGCCGCGGCCAGCGCCTCCTGGAGGCTGTCGGACACGCTCACGACGAACTGGCCGTCCGCCTCCGGAGAGGACAGCAGCTGCCCGGAGCGCGGAAGCCCGGACACCTCGTCGTACGTACGGCCCGTAAGGACCGCCTCCAGGCGCGGCAGGACGACGACCGGGTCGACGCCCTTCAGCGGCAGCACGTCCAAGGCGGACGGATCGGGCCCGCCCGGCTCGTCGAGCACGCCGGTGGCGGTGGCGTCGTCCGGAGCGGAGAAGTAGTCGCACAGCGGCATGCCGTGATCATGGCATGCCGCTGTGCGGCGGCCGTCCGGGGGCGAGTGCTCCGGCGTACGGGCGGGCGGCCGTCCGGCGCCGCGCGTCGCACCGGGGGCGGGCGGCGGCCACCGTACGGCCACGGCGGCGCGGCTACCGCAGGGCGGCGGCGGAGGGCCTACCGTACGGCCACGGCGGCGTGGCTACCGCGTGGCCGCGGCCTTGAAGAACGTGTAGCAGAACGTCCCGTCGTCCTCCGCCGTCCGGTACAGGTCCCGTATGCCCGCCGCCCAGCTCGCCTCGTCCACCAGCCCCTGGCCGACGGCCTGCTCGCCGACCCCCTCGACCATGGCCGTGAAGGTCCGGCGCGTGAAACCCTCGACCAGGTCCGGTCGGCTGCCGTCCACGTAGACCATGCGCGGGGAGACCCCGACGTCCTGGTAGCCCGCCCGTACCAGCAGCGGGTAGAGCTGGCGGCCGATCAGCGAGTCGCCTCCGGCCCGCCGTTGGAGGTCGACCAGGCACTGGACGGCGCCCCGCGCGTACGCGCTGTCCGGGTGGAAGTACGTCGAACCGTGGTCGCCCTCGATGACGGTGACCGAACCGCCGGGCCTGAGCACCCGCCGCAGCGCCGCCAGCGCCTCGACCGGATTCGGCAGGTGCTCCAGGACGAAGCACACGAAGACGTGGTCGAAGTGCTCGTCGGGGAAGGGCAGGTCGAAGATGTCGGCCTGCTGGAAGGCCACGTTGGCCGTGCCCGCCTCCCGGGCCCGCCGCCGCGCCTGGGCCAGCGACCGGGCGGAGACGTCCACGGAGGTGAAGGACGCGTCCGGGCTGTTGGCGGCCAGGATGACCGACTGGGCGCCCACGCCGCAGCCCGCCTCCAGCACCCGGCTGCCCGGGGCGTAGCGGACGTCGCCGTGCAGCAGGTCGGTCAGGGTGGCGGCCTGGTCGGCCAGCCGGGTGCTCTCGTCGGTGGAGTACCCGTGTACGTAGTCGGTGGCCATCGTCTTCTTCCCCGTCTCCCCGTGGTGGACGTGCGTTCCGGCCGGGCCGGGCCGGGTCCGCCGGGCCGGGTCCGCCGGGCTTCGGCCCGTTCCGGGGCCCTGCCGGTACGGCGGACCCTACCCGGCCCGTGGGACGGGGAGCTCCACCCCGTCCCACGAGTCAGCCGACCTCGACATGTGACTATGCCGTGTAACGGGGTGGGAATCTTCTTGACGGTCCTCTTGTCGTCGGGGTTCCGGAGGCGTGTCTACCGGGCCACCGTTTGCGGTGTGTACGCGGCCACCAGGCGTGAGAACTCACCGGGCTGCTGCTGCACATGGGTGCAGGCGTACTTGTTGTCGGCGTGGCTCAGCGGCGGGACGGTTTTGCACGGCGGGTTGATACCGGCCTCCGGGTTGCACTGGTTGTTGTCGCGCCAGGCGTCCCACCCGGACAGCACGGCGATCTGGTGCTCCTTGGCATAGTGCAGGAGCTTCTCCATGTGCTCAAGGGTGAAAATCTTGTTGTTGTTGTTCACCCCGTACATCGGGCAGGCACCGAAGTGCCGGTACGCGGCGGGGCGGTCCCAGACGTGGCCCCAGGCCGAGGAGTCGGTCATCTGGGTGACCATCGCCTCGGCGGCCATACGCGTCGCCTTCCAGTAGTCGTTGTCCGGGTCGCGCATCTCCATCAGCATGCCCTGCACGATGTCGGGCACGTACTCTACGGCGGCCATCTTCTTGACCAGCGCGATGGTGTGGTGGTTCCACCCGTCGATGTCCACGGCGAAGGTGTGTGAGATCCGCAGGTCCGGCCGCTGGTCGCGCAGACCGAGCAGCACCTGGATGTGCCGGTCCATCATTTCCGGACTGGTCAGGGCCGAGCCCTCGATGTCGAAGTCGAGATAGGAGGTGTTGTAGTTGTCCAAGCACGCCAGATACTCGGTGACCGCCTCCGTCGGCTCGATCTTCTCCTCCAGCGGTGCCGCGGCCGCACCGCCGACGGAGAAGATCACCTCGCAGCCTCGGTCCTGGAGTTCGGTGATACGGGCCTTGTGGTAGCCGGATTCGGCGACAAACCCCGAGTAGCTTTCTTTGGTCCAGTAGTCGTACATGGTGGGCTGCCCACCCCACGACGCGCGGAAACGTCCCTGCGGGTCGCGTAGCGGGGCGATGAACCCGAGGAAGTAGCCCATCACCCCGTCCCTTGCCTGGAGGTCCTCCAGCTTCGGTGTCGGGTAGGCACAGGCGTCAACGAACGGCGCCGCCTTCGGCTTCCATTCCCTGTCCCGGGTACCGCTCTCACGGCCGGTTGGCTGGGCGGTGTCGATTGCCATGCTTCGTCTCACTCCGTGGGGGTAGTCGTCGGCCGGCCAGGCCAACGGTGCCGTACTCGATGGTTTCCCGGCTCCCTGCCTGGGAGCCATGATTTAGATCGGTCTGCATACGGCAGGAGTTGAGACCGGACAGGCCAGCGATACCCGGATGGCGGTAATAATATCGTCGGGTGAACCCCCGGCCTCCCCTTCGGCGGTACGGCCTGGGACCCAGGTCGCTTATGGTGCATCCACACCACCGGTGCACCAGCCGCCTTTCCCCCTGTGAGGTGCGGGAGTCCGCAGACAGAGGGCGTGTGGTGGTCCAGCTCGCCGCCTCTCGTACCAGGAGCCGTCCTGCACCGGCCGACGTGACACCTCGGCGAACCGGAGCAGTATCCGCAGGTTGAGCGGTGTGCCCGAGGGANGCCTCAGCCATGGGGCGCCCCTGCACCCGTCTGTCTTGAGGGCTTGCCCCCGCGGCCTCGTGGGACCGTCTGCCGGACATCAGCGAGAAATGTTCGGACGGAACGATGGAAAATGCTACTGCGTGCGTCCCGGCGGATGTGAAGTTGGCGGCGAGTCGAGAATTTCGGTTCACCCCTGCGAGTGAGACCGAGAGGAGGCGGCTTGGTCTCTGGTTCAGGCCGTCCGACGCTCAGCCGACTGGCGCCTACGCCAAGCCCGACGAAGCGTTTGAAATCAAGGTCATCAGCGACCCGGCGGGGGCGACAGCGGTCACCCGTCCAGTTGGTCGGGGAGCACGCGGTGCTCACTGTGTGGCGCGCCAGCGCGCTCGCCAAC
>NZ_JAVSCF010000231.1:0-10168 GCF_031932565.1 Streptomyces sp. B1866 | reverse complement strand
ACCCCTTGGAATTGATCATCTAGACACAGGAAGTCCCGGGATGACGAGAGGGCGTCCGCCTCGGCGGACGCCCTCTCGTCATGGCAGTTGGAACCGCAGCGCCGTCAGCTGGCGGCCGCCGCGCCTATGTCACCAGGACGGTACTCGCGCACCAGCTCGTCGTAGGCCGTGTTGCCCTCGGGGGTGTCCGGCTCCGCCAGCCGAACCCGGTCCCAGTCGGACTCCGGCGCGGTCTGATAGAGGCCGTAGCACTTGGCGATCCCGATCACTTCACTCCGCCTGAGCTGCGGCTGGTCGAGGATACTCACCTCGTTGTCCGTGATGTCGCAGAAGGTGTCGGGGTCGAGGTAACCGTTCTGCTCCGCGATCTTCCGCAGCTCGGTGCCGTGCAGGGGCGAAAAGATGAAGCAGCCCACGGTATCGATGTCGTCCGGCAGCCGACGGGTGAACTCCACCGTCTCGAAGACCAGTTCGCGAGTCTCCTCGGGCATGCCGATGATGCAGTTGCCGGTGGTAGAGAAGCTGCGGCCCGAGCAGATCTCGAAGGCTCGGCGTAACTGGTCGTTCGTCTGGAACCGCTTGAGCATCTTCCGCCGGTACTCGGCGTTCCCGTGCTCGATACCGATGCTGGTGCGCAGCATGTTCATCCGCTCGAGACCGTCGGCCGCGTGCTCCGTCATGGTCTCAGACCGGGTATTCATCCAGAACGGGATGCGATAGTCCTCGTAGCGCTCGACCAGTTCGTCGAAGTCTCGCGTCGGAAGTGCCAGGAAAGTGTCGGCGAGCCAGTAGACGAGTTCGATGTCGTGCAGCCTGTGCTGGTGTTCTAGTTCCGCCATGGTGCGGTTGAGCGACTTGCGCCGGTAGAATTTGCTGCCTTGTTCGGCGGAAGCAATGCGGTTCTGCCCGGGGGAGTTGCAGTAGGTGCACTGGAACGGGCACCCGCGCTGGCTCTCGATGCCGATGGTCCGCCAAAGCCGCCCTTCCATCGGCCGGTATATCGCTTGTTGCTCGAACAGGCTGTAATCGGCGAACGGCAGGTGGTCGAGGTCCACCCGGGGGCCCAGCGGATTGCGGTACAGCTGGCCGTCCTCTCGGACCCAGAGGTTGGGGATGTCGGTCAGCGACCGGCCGTCGCACATGCGCTCGCACAGCTCGATCAGCGCGATCTCGCCCTCGCCGCGGCACACGAAGTCGCCCACGTTGTCGCGGAGGATGAAATTGGGTGCGAAGGTCGCGAAGGGGCCACCCCAGATGGTGGGGATCTTTCGGTCCTTCTCGGGAAGCGCCTGGATCATGGCACGGCCGATGGAGTAGGTGTTCTCCACCACGGAGACGGCGATCAGGTCCGGCTGGTACTCCGCCACCTTGGCTCGGAAGTCGTCCAGCATTCTGGTCCGCCGGAAATGCACGTCACGTTCGAGCCAGTCGAATTGCTTCACGAAGGTCCGGTAGTGGACGTAGTTCGAGTTCAGATCCTCCGCGTAGAAGGTGCTGTCGAAAAGATCGACCTGGAAGCCTCGTTCGCGCAGCAGTGCGGTGAAGAGCCCCATAGAATAAGGCATCATCGCCGCTTGCTGAATGTTCGGATAAACCAGCAGGACGCGGAAATCCGATGGTTTCTTCCGCGCGTGCCGCTGCGCACCTCGAGTTTGCACTATGACTTCGACTTTCTGAGCCATCCACGCTCCCACCGATGTCTGCAATACCGCGACAATAGGACCTGCACGCTGACATATGCGCTTCAACCAGGTCAACCACAGGAGATCAGCTTGAGGAAGCGACCCGGGTGTGCAACCTCGGAATTTCCGCGGTTGCACACCCGGTCAGTGGCCACGTCGACAGAACCTACCGGCTCGGACTGCCCCACCGCCGTCGCAGCAGGCCGGCCTCGACGCACTGCTGAAGCAGGTTCCACACGGCCCGGGGGCTCAACTGCCTTTCGGCAGCGGCAAGTGCCTCGGCAAAGCCGAACCAGTCCGGGGCGCCTGCGAGCATCCAGCCGCAGAGTCCGGCGGCCGCGGCGGGCAGTTCGACATCGATGCCCTGCCCGCCGTAGTCGACGACGACGGGCGGTTCGGCGATCAGCAGCCGGGCCGACGCATCGGGTTCGACCTGGAAGGCCGCCTGGTGGTGGGAGGCGAGATTGCCGAGCAGGTCTTCCTCGAGCAGTTTCTGGGGATCGTCCAGAGCCTCCCTGGCACGCTCGGCCGCCCAGGCCATCCCCTCCCGTGCTTCGGCCGACGGGCCGGCCGGTCCGAAGGCGTCGAGGGGGGTGGTCCGCATGCGCGGATCGCACGTGAGCCGTCGCTCCAGGGCGGCCAGCACGACATGCGACCACGTGGGCAGTGAGAAGTGGTAGCCGAGGGACAGTGAGGCTTCGTCATCGGCCAGCGTCGTGTGATAGATGCCGCGGGGCATGATCAGTGCCGAGCCGCGCCGCATCTCGATCACCTCCAGATCGGTCACCAGTTCCGACTGCGTGCCCATGCGTGGCAGGGAGGGCGGGAAGTCCAGCCGCGCGGCGAGCTCCTCGTTGTAGAGGGGGTATTCGAGGAACGGATGCCGGCCCACGCGCCAGCGCTTGTGTCCGCGCACGTGCACCACGACGCTGTCGAATCGGTCGTAGTGCAGGCCCAGTCCGGAGCCGACTCCCGCAGGTGTGTACACCATGCTCAGCACGAACGGCCACGTGCTGCTCCAGGGGTCCAACAGCCCCCGCGTCGCCACTGGTTGGTGCGGCAGGCCGAGCGCCTCCAGGATGTCGGCACCCCGTTGGCGTGCCTCAGGCAGGTGCTCCAGCATCCGCCAGCAGACGATGGTGTGGCCGGAGTGGTAGAGCGGCACCGCGTCGCTGATCGACGTCGGTGGAAAGGTGTGCAGGTCCTGCACGTTCTCCGTCGCGCCCGCGGTTCCCTCGGCGCGATTCTTGTCGAGGAAGCCGTACACCGACACCTTCATGTCAGGGGCGAAGTCGGCCAGCGCCTCAGGCGTGGGAAAGCGCTCGGCTATGCGCTCTTCGAGGTCTTTCGGATCGCCATGCTCGACGAGGTGGCGTCCTTCGGCCCAGTGCGTCCGCGGCGCGTTACGCTCACTGGCGCGCGGAAACAACTGCCGCAACGCGTCGACTGTGGATGCATCGGCTGTCATTCCGGTCTCTCCCATCTCGGTGGACTTTCTGTTCGTATCCTCATACAGCCAACTAGCGTTGCCGAAGTATTGGCCACTCTGTAACATGCGGTGATCAAGTGGGAGGTGGAGTGTCCTCGCTGTATTTTCCGGCGGAGCATGTCGTCAACGGGCCTGGAGTCGGCCCCGGCAACGCGGTGAGCAAAACCGCTCAACTGCGGCACATGCTGCGCTCCAATGAACTGGAATTTATTCTCGAAGCACACAACGGAATCAGTGCAGTCATCGCGGAAGAGGCCGGCTTCAAGGGGATCTGGGCCTCCGGGCTCGCATTGTCCGCACAGTTCGGGGTGCGTGACAACAACGAGACGAGTTGGACCCAGGTCGTCGACATGGTCGAATTCATGTCCGACGCGACCTCGGTACCGATTCTTCTCGACGGCGATACCGGATACGGCAACTTCAACAACGTCCGGCGATTGGTGCGTAAACTTGAGCAGCGCGGCGTCGCCGGCGTCTGCATCGAGGACAAGTCGTTCCCGAAGACCAATAGTTTCATCAACGGCGAGCGGCAGCCGCTCGCGGACATCAATGAGTTTTGCGGCAAGATCGCCGCGGCGAAGGACTCGCAGCTCGACGACGATTTCTGCGTCGTCGCGCGCGTCGAGGCGTACATCGCGGGGCGGGACACCCGTGAGGCGATCACTCGCGCCGAGGCGTACCGCAAGGCCGGTGCCGACTCCATCCTCATTCACAGCGCCCTGTCCAAGCCCGACCAGATCCTTGAGTTCGCGAAGGAATGGGGCGGGCGTGCCCCGCTGGTGATCGTGCCGACCAAGTACTACAGCACCCCGACGCACATCTTCCGCGATGCCGGGGTCAGCATGGTGATCTGGGCGAACCACCTCATACGCAGCGCTGTCGACGCGATGCAGGGTACCGCCCGGCAAATCTTCGAGGACCAGTCGCTGGTGGAGGTCGAGGATCGGGTCGCGAGCATCAAGGAGATCTTCCGACTCCAGTGTGCGGAGGAACTGGCTGCCGCGGAGCACCGCTACGCGAAGGGCACACGGCCGAACACCGCAGCCGTCGTGCTCGCCGCGAGCCGCGGCGACGAACTGACGCATCTCACCCATGACCGTCCCAAGGCCATGCTCTCGGTCAATGGGAAGCCGCTGCTCGCACGCCTCGTCGAACTGTGCCGGAAACAGGGGATCGATGGCATCTCGGTGGTGGCGGGTTACCGGGCCGACAGCGTCGACATCAAGGACATCCAGCTGGTCCTGAACGACGGCCACGCCACGAGCGGTGAACTTGCCTCGCTTGCTTGCGCACGGCACTCCTTCCGCGAGGACACGGTGATCCTCTACGGCGATCTGCTCTTCCGCTCCTACATCCTGCGCGAACTGATGGAGTCGGACAGCGAGTTGACGGTAGTCATCGATTCGCAGGAGAGTGACACGGGCCTCGCGCGCGACGACGCGTACTGCTCCTCCCCCGACAACCGTTCGCTCTGGGGGCAGCACGTCCTGCTGAGGCGCATCGCTGGCGACGAATGCCGCAACGGCGGGCGGCCCGACGGACGTTGGATCGGCATGGTGCGGGCCCAGGGTGACGGGCGCGTCTGGATCGAGCAGGGTCTCGACACGCTCGGCACGCGCCCCGACTTCGACCGGCTCACGCTGGGCGACCTCCTCAACCACATCGTCGCCGAGGGACACCCGGTGCGCGTCATGTACATCCACGGGCACTGGCTCGATGTGAACTCACTCGCCGATCTGGAGCAGGCGGGCCGGTTCACCGCCGGCCAGTCGTGAAGGAGCCTCATGATCCAGGCTCGCGACTTCGTCCTCGACGCCCTCGCCCGGGGCTACGACTGGTACGCCGGGGTCCCGTGCTCGTTCCTGACCCCGTTCATCAACTACGTCATTGGCGACGACGTCATCGGCTACGTGTCGGCGGCGAACGAGGGCGATGCGGTCGCCATCGCCGCCGGCACCTGGATCGCAGGGCATCGCGGCGTCGCGATGATGCAGAACTCCGGTCTCGGCAACGCCCTCAATCCGCTGACCTCGCTGCTGCACACCTTCCGCATCCCGGTGCTCCTGATCTGCACGCATCGCGGCGCGCCGGGAGTCGACGACGAGCCGCAGCACGACCTGATGGGACGCGTCACCGGTCCGTTGCTGGACACGGTGCACATTCCCTGGACGCGATTTCCCAGCGATCCGGCAGCGATTTCCGCGGTACTGGACGAGGCCGATCACCACGCCGCAGAGCGCCAGGCGTGCGCTCTGATACTGGAGAAGGGCAGTTGCGCACCCCATCCGCCGGCGCCGGCGGCGACCGCTCTGCCGCCGATGCCCGTGCCCGTCGAAGGCCGCGGTCATGTGCTGACCGCGGCGGAACGCGGCTCACGGCAGGCGGCGCTGGAGGCGATCGTCGCCACCAGCGACGAGGCCCGCACCGTCGTCGTGGCCACTACCGGCTACACCGGCCGTGAGCTGTACGCGATCGCGGACCGGCCGAACCACCTGTACATGGTCGGCTCCATGGGGTGCGCCTCGTCTCTGGGTCTCGGCCTGGCGCTGGCCCGGCCGGACCTGCGCGTGGTCGTGGCCGACGGCGACGGAGCCGCTCTGATGCGCATGGGAAATCTCGCGACGATCGGTGGGTACCTGCCGAAGAACCTGCTGCATGTGGTACTCGACAACGAAGCGCACGACTCGACGGGCGCGCAGGCGACCGTCAGTTCCCGGATCGATCTCGCCGGCGTTGCCGCGGCCTGCGGCTACCGCCGGGTGCTGCGCACGGACTCGGCCACGGAGTTGCGGATGTTCCTGCGCACTCCGGACTACGACGGTCCGTACTTCGCGCATATGAAGATCCGTACCGGCACCCGTGGCGCACTCCCCCGGCCGGCGCTCCGGCCGCCCGACGTACTCGACCGACTGATGGACCGCATTGGAGGTGCCCAGTGAAGACGGTACTGCTCAATCCCGGCCCGGTGACGCTCTCGCGGCGCGTGCGCGAAGCGATGTCCCGGCCCGATCTGTGTCATCGCGAGCCCGAATTCGGCGCGCTCCAGGACGGCCTGCGCCGCAAACTGCTCGATGTCTACGCCCTCGACCCGACGGACTGGGCGGCGGTGCTGCTCACCGGCTCCGGCACAGCCGCGGTCGAGGCCATGCTCACCAGCCTGGTACCAGCGGATGGCCGCGTGCTGATCGTCGAGAACGGCGTGTACGGCGAGCGCATGTCACAAATCGCCCGCGCCCACGGCATCGCCCATGAGCGGGTCGCCGCCCGGTGGTCCGACGCCATCGATCTGTCCGCCGTGCAACGAGCGCTCGGCGACGGCGCCTTCACCCACGTCGCCGTGGTCCATCACGAGACCACGACCGGGCGGCTCAATGACATCGCCGGGATGTCGAAGCTCGCAGCGGCTCACGGTGCGCGGCTGCTGCTCGACGGTGTCAGCAGCTTCGGTGCCGAGACGCTGGACTTCGACGGTTGGCATCTCGACGGTTGCGCCGCCACAGCGAACAAGTGCCTGCATGGCGTACCCGGCAGCGCCTTCGTCCTGGTCCGTCGCGCGGTGCCGGCCACCGCACCGAGCCGTACGGTCTATCTCGATCTGCACGCCTACCTCGCTCAGCAGGACCGGCGGGCCACGCCCTTCACCCAGTCGGTGCAGACGTTCTACGCGCTCGATGAAGCCCTAGACGAGTTCTTCGAGGAAGGCGGCCGGAGCGGCCGGCAGGCGTTGTTCCGGTACCGCACAGCGCGCATCCGTGAGGTCCTGCTGGCCCTCGGCGTCGAACCGCTGCTACCGGACTGCGAGTCCTCCTGTGTGCTGCAGTCCTTCAGGCTGCCGCCGGGACACGACTACGAAGTGGTGCACGACCGGCTCAAGCAGGACGGCTTCATCGTCTACGCCGGCCAAGGCGGGCTGTCGGGGCGTGTCTTTCGGATCTCCGTGATGGGCGACATCACCGAGGAGGACCTGAACCGCCTGCTCGACGCGTTCTCCACCCTCTTCCCGGCCGGCCGCCGTTGGGGCTGAGGTACCGGGCCGACGGCACACGGAGGTGTGCCGTCACCTTCCTCACGTGTGAACGGCGTCCTCGACCGATACCGAGCGCGCGCGGCGGGCCCAGTGAGCGGCGGCCGACAGGCCGAACGCGAGGCCCGCGTACAGGACGCCGAGCAGAACCCACCCGAGCCGGCCGAGTCCGAGAATCATGACGGTGACCAGGATCGGCCCGAGCGAGTCGTAGATGCGCGTACCCATCGCGAACGCTCCAAGATACTCGCCCTGGCGGTCCTCAGGGGCGAGTTCATAGGACAACCCCCAGCCCCCCGCCGACTGGAGCATCTCCGCCAGAGTGAGCAACACGCATCCGATGCCGAGGACAACGACCGCGCCGAGCGCGGGCAACGCTCCGGTACTGGCGAGCACCAGGCAGGCGACCAGCAACAGCGCGCCCGACTTCAGCACTCCCCGGGCGGCTCCCCGTACCGTGTCCGTGCCACGGCTCGCGCGCACCTGAAGCGTCACCACGAGGAAGGTGTTGACCAGGAATGTGCCGGCGACGGTCCAAGTCGGCGCGTGCGTGTGGCGCACAATCCACAACGGCAGCGCCACGGTGAGGATGGCGGCGTAGGTCATCAGCAGCCCGTTCAACACGCAGACCGTGAGGTACCGCAGGTCGCGCAGCACCGATCGCGGGCGGCCGGCCCGCGACCGCGGGGAGGGCGCCGACCGGGCCGCCGACGCCGCAGGCATCGTCAGCAGGATCACGGCCGCGATGGCGAACGACGCGGCGTCGGCCAGCATCAGCGAGACGTACGCGGCGCGGGTGCCCACGCCCAGCGCTATCCCGGCGGCCAGGGCACCGACGGCGATGCCGCCGTTGACGACGGCCTGGTTGTAGGCCCGGGCGCGAACTCGCTGCTCCTGCCCTGCCATCCGGGACAGGTAGGCACCCCGGATCGGCGACCCTCCCACTTCCGCGAGCGCGGCGATGACAGCGAGCGTCACGAACTCCGGGAAGGTGCGCACGAACGGGTAGACCGCGAACACGACCGCTTGGACGGCCGTGAGGAGCACCCAGATGCGCCTGTACCCAAAGCGGTCGCCCAGCGAGCCGAGCGGTACCGCGGCGATCATCGCCGCCAAGCCCGCCAGCGACAGTCCCGAGGCCACCGCGCCCGCCCCAAGCCCAACGATGCGGGTGAAGAACAGCACGCTGACCGTCAGAAACATACCGGTCCCCGTCGCATCAACGAAAGAAACGAGTGCATACCTGCGTAATGGCCCGACGGGTGGAAGTACGACGCGGAGCCATTTTGCGGCGATTGCAGAATTAGGCATTGAATTATCGTACCAGATTCCCCAATCCGCCATGCCGGCCGATTACGATGAGGCCATCATTGCAGACACTTGACAATTATGTCGAGCGAAGTCACCGTAGTCGCCATGGTCGCCTTCACCGCTGAGCACAGCGCCTTTCGTCAGCTGGTCCGGGACTTTGCCGAGAAGGAAATCGGGCCGCACGGGGATGAATGGGAAGCGAATGGGATATTCCCCGCGCACCAACTGTTCTCCAAGATGGGCCGGCTCGGTCTGCTCGGCGTGGAGTATGACGAGCGATACGGCGGCCAGGGCGCGGACCACCTCTACACGGTGATCCTGCACGAGGAACTTGGTCGTGTCGCCCCCGGTGGCGTGGCCTTGGGCATCGGAGTCCAGACGGACATGGCGACCCCGGCGCTGCACCATTTCGGCAGCACGGAACTCAAGCGGAAGTACCTGATCCCGGCGACCACGGGCGAGGCGGTCTGCTCGGTCGCGGTGACCGAGCCCGATGCCGGCTCCGACGTGGCCGCCCTGCGCACCCGCGCGACGCGCGACGCCGACGACTGGGTGATCAACGGCTCCAAACTGTACATCACCAACGGCACGCAGGCCGACTGGATCTGTCTGCTGGCCCGCACGTCCGACGAGCCCGGCTACGGCAGCTTCTCGCAGATCGTCGTCCCGGCGAACACACCCGGATTCCAAGTCCACCGCAAGCTCGACAAGCTCGGCATGCGCTCTTCCGACACCGCCGAGTTGTCCTTCACCGACGTACGGGTTCCGGTCAGCAACACGATCGGCGAGATAGGTCTCGGCTTCTACCAGCAGATGAGCCAGTTCCAGAACGAGCGCCTGGTCTGCTGTTACGCCGCGGTCGGCGGCATGGAGACAGCCCTAACACGGACCGTGAACTACCTGAAGACCCGCCAGGCTTTCGGCAAGCCCCTGATCGACAAGCAGTACATCAGCTTCACGCTGGCCGAGCTGAGTGCGCGGCTGGACATGCTGCGGCACTACACCTACGCGGCCGCGGAGGCGTACATCCGCGGTGAGGACGCGAGCCGGTTCGCGACCATCGGGAAACTGGAGGCAGGCCGCCTGGCCCGCGAGATCTCGGCGGTCTGTTTGCAGTTCCACGGCGGCATCGGCTACATGGAGGAGTCGTGGACCGCCCGGTACTTCCGGGACAGCCCCGCATGGTCGATCGGCGGCGGCACCGACGAGGTCATGCTGTACGCCCTGTCCCACCTGGACGGCTACCACGCGAATTAGCGCTGCCGTCCGCATTCCCTCCCCAGTACAGATGTGGGCTGTTCCAGGAGTCATTTTCGCAGCGGGAGAAACGCCACAGTGAGCCTCACATGCGAACCAACCATTCACGGCGCATTCGCCGCCCACGCCAGGCGGCGACCCCAGGCGACCGCCATCACCTCCGCAGGGCGACGCATCAGCTATGCGACCCTGGACGCCGCCGCGGACACCTACGCGGCGGAACTGGCCGAGCGCGGAGTCGGTCCCGGCACCGTCATTCCACTGCTTCTCCCGCGGTCCGCCCAGCTCATCGCGGTGCAATTGGGAATTCTCCGGTGCGGGGCGGCCTACGCCGGGCTCGACCTGCGCTGGCCGGCCGAACGAACAGCGGCGGTCATCGAGGTTTTCTCAACGAAGATCACTTCC
>NZ_JAVSCF010000230.1:0-10170 GCF_031932565.1 Streptomyces sp. B1866 | reverse complement strand
ACGGGGGCTGGAGGCGCTGGCCGCCGGTAAACCCGCTCCCGAACTCGTCGACGGCCTGTCGGCGCCCGATCCCGATCCCGAGGGCGACCCGCTGGCGGTGCTGTTCACCGGCCAGGGCTCGCAGCGGGTCGGCATGGGCCAGGAGCTGAGCGCGGCCTTCCCCGCGTTCGCCGCCGCCTTCGACGCCGTGTGCGCCGAGTGCGTCGCGGCGGGCGGGCCGGACGTACGGAAGCTGTGGTCCACGGACGACGACTCGGCACACGAGGAGTGCGCGCGCACCGAGACCGCGCAGCCCGCGCTGTTCGCGCTGGAGGTGGCGCTGTACCGGCTGGTGGAGAGCTGCGGGATCACCCCCCGCTTCCTGCTCGGCCACTCGGTGGGCGAGCTGACGGCCGCACACGTGGCGGGCGTGCTGTCCCTGCCGGACGCCGCGCGCCTGGTCGTGGCGCGCGGCCGGCTCATGCAGGCGCTCCCCGCAGGCGGGGCGATGGTGGCGCTGGAGGCGTCGGAGGAGGAGGCCGGGCGGCTGCTGGCCGACAGCGGCGCCGACATCCGGGCCCGGGTGGGGCTGGCCGCGGTGAACGGCCCCCGCTCGGTGGTGCTCTCCGGAGACGAGGACGCGGTGCTCGACCTGGCGCGGCGCTGGGCCGAGCGCGGCCGCCGCACCCGGCGGCTGCGGGTGGGACACGCCTTCCACTCGCCTCGCATGGACCCGATGCTGGAGGACTTCCGCCGGGTCGCGCAGAGCGTGACGTACCACGCCCCGCGCATCCCGATCGTGTCGAACGTGACCGGTGCGCCGCTGACCGCCGAGGAGGTCGGCACCCCGGACTACTGGGTGCGGCACGCCCGGGAGGCGGTGCGGTTCGGCGACGGCATGGTGTGGCTGCGGGCCCAGGGCGTGCGCACGTTCCTGGAGCTCGGGCCGGACGGGACGCTGTGCGGCATGGGCGAGGAGGCCCTGGCCGCCGTCGAAGCCCACCGCGACGCGCCCGCCGACGCGCCGGCCGACTCCCCGGCCGACGCGCCCGGGGCGGCCGCCGGGCAGGCCGTACTCGTCCCGGCCCTGCGGTCCGACCGAGAGGAGCCGAGCAGCTTCGTCACCGCCCTCGCGCGGCTCTTCGTGTCCGGCGCCCCGGTCGACTGGTGCCGGGTCATGGGCTGGGAGACCGGCGTCCGCGGCAGGCTGCGGCTGCCGACGTACGCCTTCGAGCGGGAGCGGTACTGGCTGGAGGCGGGCGGGACCGGCACGGCCGGCCGGTCCGGGCCGGGCGGCGGCGAGGCGCTGCTGTGGGAGGCGGTGGAGCGCGGTGACGTGGCCCGCGTCGGCGCGCTGCTCGGGGTCGGCGAGGCGGACTCGCTGGGCACGGTGGTGCCCGCGCTGGGCGCCTGGTGGCAGGGGTGCCGCGACCGCGGCGTCGTGGACCGGTGGCGCTACCAGGAGGCGTGGCGGCCGGTCGGCGCCGGTGGCACCGGCGTGCTGACCGGACGCTGGCTGGTGGTGGCCACCGAGGAGGCGGAGGCGGACGGCGTCGGGCAGGCCGTCATCGAGGGCGTGCGGCGGGCCGGGACGCGGGTGGACGCCGTGTCCGTACCCGAGGGATGCGAGGACCGCGAGGCGCTGGCGCACCGGCTGCGCGCCGCGCTGGGGCCCGAACCCGAGCTGAGCGGCGTGCTGCTCCTGCCCGGCGGCCCGGCGGCCGGAACCCTGCTGCTGGTGCTGGCCCAGGCCCTGGACGACCTGGGCGCGGGCGGCAGGCTGTGGTGTGCGACCAGCGGCGCGCAGGCGGTCGCCGCCGGGGACGAGGTGCGGTCGCCCGCCCTGGGCCACGTGTGGGGCCTGGGCCGGGTGATGGCGATCGAGACGCCCGAGGCGTGGGGCGGCCTGGTCGACGTCCCGGAGCGTCTGGACACGCGAGCGGTACGGGGCCTGGTGCGCGTCCTCGGAGGAGCCGAACGGGAGTGCGCGGTCCGCGCGTCGGGCGTGTTCGCGCGCCGGCTGGTCCGGGCACCCCTGGGAGCGGCCCCGGCCGGCCGGGACTGGCGGCCGCACGGCACCGTTGTGGTCACCGGCGGCACGGGCGGCGTGGGTGGGCACGTGGCCCGGTGGCTCGCGGGCCGCGGCCCGGTCCACCTGCTGCTGCTCAGCCGCCGCGGCGCGGACACCGACGGCGTCGAGGAGCTGACCAGGGAACTGTCCGCGTCGGGCGCCCGGGTGACCGTGGCGGCCTGTGACGTCGCCGACCGCGCGGCGCTCGCCGAGGTCCTGGCCGGCGTGCCGGAGGACGCGCCGCTCACGGCCGTGGTGCACGCGGCGGGCGCGCTGTACGACGGGGTGCTGGCGACCCTGCCGCCCGAGCGGCTGGCCGCGGCCCGGCAGGCCAAGGCGGTCGGGGCGTGGAACCTGCACGAGCTGACGCGCGACGCCGGCCTCTCGGCCTTCGTGGTGTTCTCCTCGCTGGCGGGCACGGTCGGCTCCGCGGGCCAGGGCGGCTACGCCGCGGCGAACGCCGAAGTGGACGCCCTGGTCCGGCACCGGCGTGCCCTCGGGCTGCCCGGCCTGTCGGTGGCGTGGGGCGCCTGGTCCGGCGGCGGCATGGCGGACACCGCCGACGACACGGGCCGGCTGCGCCGCCACGGCATGGCGGCCATGGACCCGCGGCCGGCGCTGGAGGCGCTGGCGCAGGCCCTGGACCACGACGAGACGTGCGTGGCCATCGCGGATATCGACTGGCGGACCTTCGTCGGCAACGCCGCCCGGCTCGACCCCGTGCTCGGCGGCGTACCCGAGGCGAGCGCGGCGTGGGAGGCGGCGGGCGGCGCGGCCGAGGGCGTCGGCTCGGTGCGCGGCAGGCTGGCCGGGCTGGCCGCCGACGAGCAGCGGCGGGCGCTGGTGGACCTGGTACGCGACCACGCCGCCACCGTGCTGGGCCACGGCACAGCGGCCGCGGTGCCGCCCGAGCGGGCCTTCCGCNCGGCCTGGCCCGCCTCGGCGGCCGCGCTCCTGGCGGCCGCGGCCGCGCCGTCGGCGCTGTCGGCGGCCTCGGCCAGGACCGCCGCCGCCACGGCCACGGCGCTGCCCTCGGCCGCTCCGACGGCCGCCTTGACCACCTCCTCGGCGGCCGCGCGGGTGGCGGAGGCGATGGCCGCCGCCCGCCTCGCGGCACTCAGCGCACGCCGCGCGGGCACGTCCCGGTCCTGCTCCGCCGCTTCCGGATTGCCACTCATCATGCGCAACTCTTTTCCTGGTGAGTCCTGTGAATCCTGGTGAGTCCTGGTGGAGTCGATGGGCGCGCGCACGGTACCCGAGGCCGCTCGGATCTCGGTCGAGCCGTCGGTACGACCGGTTTTCCGGGGTCTTCAGGGGGTTCCAACGTCGCGTGACGCGCTGCGAGGGTCGGCACCATGACGCCTGAACAGGAGAAGACCGCACTCGTGACGGGGGGGTCACGGGGTATCGGCAGAGCCATCGCCCGGCGGCTGGCAGCGGACGGCATGCTGGTGGCCGTGCACTACGCACAGCGCAAGGAGACCGCCGAGGAGACGGTCGAGTCGATCTCGCGCGCCGGCGGGCGGGCCTTTCCCGTCAGGGCTGACTTCGCCACCGACAGCGGTCTCGACGAGCTGTTCGCCGGGCTCGAATCCGGCCTCGACGGCCGCCCGCTGAACGTGCTGGTGAACAGCGCCGCCGTCTACGCCACCCCGGACGACCCGGCCACCCCGCAGCGGGACGGCTTCGTGCCCGGATTCTCGGGAGTCACTCCGGCGGAGTTCGACCGGATCTTCGCAGTCAACGTGCGGGCCCCGTTCTTCGTCACCCAGCGGGCCCTGTCGCTCATGGCCGAAGGGGGCCGCATCGTCTACGTCTCCTCCGCCGTGACCCGCATCGCCTGGCCCCTCTTCCCGTACGCCATGAGCAAGGGGGCCCTGGAGATGCTGGGGCCCAGGCTGGCCAACGAACTCGGGTCCCGGGGCATCACCGTGAACTCGGTGGCGCCCGGCATCACCGACGACACCGAGACCAACAGCTGGCTGTACGAGGTCCCCGGCGCGGTGGACGGCGTGTCCGGCATGACCGCCCTGCGCCGCCTCGGCCGGCCGGACGACATCGCCGACGTCGTCGCCTTCCTCGCCTCGGACGCGGCCCGCTGGGTCACCGGGCAGCTCATCGACGCCTCCGGCGGCATGGCCCTCGCCCCCGTGCCGCCCGGCATGTAGCCGCCACGCACCAGGGCCGGGCACGCGTCCCGGGAACGGGCCGGAAGCCGCCGCGCCGCCACCGTCACGCCGCGGCCACCGTCACGACGGCGGGTCCAGCCGGGCCACCACGCGGCGCAGGCGCGGCGCGAACCGGCTCATCCACCGCACCAGACGGGCCTCCGGCGTCACCGCCACCACCGGCGTGTCGCGTACGACCGCGCGCAGCACCGCGTCGGCGACCTTCTCCGGCGGGTAGTGCCGCCGCCCGAACGTCTGGACGGCCTGCTCCCGCAGGCGGGCCTGCTCCTGCTCCGTCACCCCGGCGAAGTGCATGGCGGCGGTGAAGGACGTGGTGACGAAACCCGGACACACCGCGCTCACCCCCACCCCGAACTCCGCGAACTCCGCCCGCAGGCACTCGCTGAGCATCACCACCGCGGCCTTGCTCGTCGCGTACGCCGGTACCGCGCGCGTGGGCTGGAACGCCGCGGCCGACGCGATCGCCACGACATGCCCGCCCTGTCCGCGCTCCGCCATCTGCCGGCCGATCAGCCGGCAGCCGTGGATGACACCCCACAGATTGACGTTCAGCGTGCGCTGCCAGTCCGCCACCGAGGTATCGAGGAACCGGCCCGACATGCCCACCCCGGCGTTGTTGACCAGGATGTCCACCACCCCGTACGCCTGGGCGACCCGCTCGGCGAGCCGTTCCATGTCGGCCGCGTCCGAGACGTCCACCACCTCGGCCCACGCGTCGGCGGCTCCCAGGCGCTTGGCGAGGTCCGCGCTGGCCGAGGCGGTGAGCGCGTTCCGGTCCACGCAGACCACGCGCGCGCCCGCCGCAGCGAACGCGCCCGCCGTCGCCCGCCCGATCCCGCTGCCCGCGCCGGTGACCAGTACCAGCTTGCCGCCGAAATGTTTCGCGTGCCGTGAGGATTTCATGGCCGCCGCCTCTCGGGAAGGGTTGGGGACGTTATGGGGAAGCGCTAAGGAATTCTGCTCCTGATACCGGGAAGAGTTGCCGCCCGTCACCACGTTCTGGGGTCCCTAGGGGGTTCGAGAGGAGTCGACGGGTTCCTTATACTCACACGGCGTCCTGACCATCCTGGGGAAGCCGCCCATGTCTCAAGGAATGTCAAGGAGAAGCCGGGAATGACCACCGAGGAAAAGCTGCGCGACTATCTCAAGCGGGTGACGTCCGACCTCATCAACGTCCGCCGTCGCCTCGAAGAGGTCGAATCCGGCCGGCAGGAACCGATTGCCGTGGTCGGCATGGCGTGCCGGTTTCCCGGCGGGGTGCGGTCGCTCGCCGATTTCTGGGAGCTGCTGGAATCGGGCGGCGACGCCGTATCGGAATTCCCGACGGACCGGGGCTGGGACCTCGCGGGGCTGTACGACCCGGACCCGGACACGGGACGGCCGGGCACGTCGTACACCCGGCATNCTCGCTGACCGCCGTGGAACTGCGCAACAGGCTGAATGCCGCCACCGGCCTGCGGATGTCCGCCACCGCGGTCTTCGACCACCCCCGCCCCGCCGCGCTGGCCCACTACGCGTGGGAGCAGATGTTCGGCGCCGCCGCCGCGCCGCAGGCCGCCGGCCACCGGCCCGTGGCCGTGGACGAACCGATCGCGGTGGTGGGCATGGCCTGCCGGTTCCCCGGCGGAGTGCGGTCGGTGGCGGACTTCTGGGAGCTGCTGGAGTCCGGCGGAGACGCGATCGGCGGCCTGCCGGTGGACCGGGGCTGGGACCTGGACGCCCTCTACGACCCGGACCCGGACCGGCCCGGCACCACCTACACCCGGCACNGCTGCTGGAATCGGGCGGCGACGCCGTATCGGAATTCCCGACGGACCGGGGCTGGGACCTCGCGGGGCTGTACGACCCGGACCCGGACACGGGACGGCCGGGCACGTCGTACACCCGGCATGGGGGTTTTCTGTACGACGCGGCGGAGTTCGACGCGGGGTTCTTCGGGATCAGTCCGCGGGAGGCGCTGGCGATGGATCCGCAGCAGCGGTTGCTGTTGGAGACCTCGTGGGAGGCGTTGGAGAACGCGGGTCTCGATCCGGCGTCGCTGCGCGGCAGCCGCACCGGCGTCTTCGCCGGAATGGCCCACCAGGACTACGTCGACCTGCTGCGGCGCGGCGGACAGGACCTGGAGGGCTACGCGATGACGGGCGTCTCCGGGAGTGTGTTGTCGGGTCGGTTGTCGTACACGTTCGGGTTCGAGGGTCCTGCGGTGACGGTGGATACGGCGTGTTCGTCGTCGTTGGTGGCGTTGCATCTGGCGTGTCAGGCGTTGCGGTCGGGGGAGTGTTCGCTGGCGTTGGCGGGTGGGGTGACGGTGATGTCGACGCCGGGGGTGTTCGTGGAGTTCTCGCGGCAGCGGGGGCTCGCGGCGGACGGCCGGTGCAAGCCGTACGCGGCGGCGGCCGACGGCGTGGGCTGGTCCGAGGGCGTGGGTGTGGTGTTGGTGGAGCGGTTGTCGGATGCGCGGCGTCATNGTTGGCGGGTGGGGTGACGGTGATGTCGACGCCGGGGGTGTTCGTGGAGTTCTCGCGGCAGCGGGGGCTCGCGGCGGACGGCCGGTGCAAGCCATACGCGGCGGCGGCCGACGGCACCGGCATGGCCGAAGGCGTGGGTGTGGTGTTGGTGGAGCGGTTGTCGGATGCGCGGCGTCATGGGCATCGGGTGTTGGCGGTGGTGCGGGGTTCGGCGGTGAATCAGGATGGTGCGTCGAATGGGTTGACGGCGCCGAATGGTCCGTCGCAGCAGCGGGTGATCCGGCAGGCGTTGGCCAGCGCTGGTCTGTCTCCTTCGGATGTCGATGTGGTGGAGGGGCATGGCACTGGTACCACTCTGGGTGATCCGATTGAGGCGCAGGCGTTGCTGGCCACTTATGGCGGGGATCGGCCTGTGGGTCAGCCGGTGTGGTTGGGGTCGGTGAAGTCGAATATCGGGCATGCGCAGGCGGCGGCTGGGGTGGCGGGTGTGATCAAGATGGTGTTGGCGTTGGAGCGGGGGGTGTTGCCGCGGAGTTTGCATGTGGATGCGCCGTCGCCGCATGTGGATTGGTCGGGTGGTGGGGTGCGGTTGTTGGGTGAGGCGGTGGAGTGGCCGCGGGGTGGTCGGGTGCGGCGGGCTGGGGTGTCGTCGTTCGGGGTGAGTGGGACGAACGCGCATGTGGTGGTGGAGGAGGCCCCCGAGGACGACGAGGCGCCCGAGGTCGAGGCGCCCGAGGCCGGGGCGCCTGCTGACGGGGCGTCTGGTGCGGTGGTGCCCTGGGTGGTGTCGGCGCGGTCGGTGGGGGCGTTGCGGGGTCAGGCGGGCCGGCTGCGGGAGTTCGTGGTGGGAGACGCGGGGCTGGGCGTGGTGGGAGATGGACGGCTGGGCGGGGAGAGGGACGCGGGCCTGGACGTGGTGGGTGTGGCGCGGGCGTTGGTGGGGGAGCGGTCGGTGTTCGAGCGGCGTGCGGTGGTGGTGGCGCAGGACCGGGAGGGAGTGCTACGGGGGCTGGAGGCGCTGGCCGCCGGCACCCCTGCCCCCGAACTCGTCGACGGGCCGCCCCTGCCCGCCGCCGACGGCAGGATCGCCATGCTCTTCGGCGGACAGGGCACCCAGTGGGACGGCATGGCCGTGCGGCTCCTGGACCAGTCGCCCGCCTTCGCCGAGCAGATGGCGGTCTGCGCCGAAGCCCTCGCGCCGTACGTGGACTGGTCCCTGGAGGGCGTGCTGCGCGGCGAGCCGGGCGCGCCGCCGCTGGACCGGGTGGACGTCGTACAGCCCGTGCTGTTCGCCGTGATGGTGTCGCTGGCGGCGCTCTGGCGCTCGTACGGCGTACGGCCCGACGCGGTGGCGGGCCACTCCCAGGGCGAGATCGCCGCCGCCTGCGTCGCCGGAGCGCTGTCGCTGGAGGACGCCGCGCGGGTCACCGCGCTGCGCAGCCAGGCGCTCCTGGCGCTGGCCGGTCAGGGCGCCATGCTGTCGGTGGGCCTGCCGGCCGCGGAACTGGAGGAGTGCCTTGCCCCGTGGGGCGAGCAGCTGTCCGTGGCGGCCGTCAACGGCGCGCGCTCCGCCGTCGTCTCCGGCACCCCGGAGGCCGTGGACGCCCTGCTGGCGGAGCTGTCCGCGAAGGGCGTGCCCGCCCGGAACCTCAAGGTGGCCTGGGCCTCCCACTCCCCGCAGGTCGAGGCCATCCGGGAGCGCCTGCTCGACCTGCTCGCCCCGATCCGCCCGCGTACCGGGGACGTACCCCTGTACTCGACGGTCACCGGCGAGCGCATGGACGGCAGCGAACTGGACGCCGGGTACTGGTACCGCAATCTGCGCCAGATGGTGCGCTTCCAGGACGCCACGCGGGCGCTCGCCGAGGACGGCCACACGGTGTTCGTCGAGGCCGGCCCGCACCCCGCCGTCTCGGTGGGAGTGCAGGAGACCCTGGACGAGATGGGCGTGGACGCCCTGGTGCTGGGCACGCTGCGGCGCGGCGAAGGGGGCATGAGCCGCTTCCTGGCGTCCGTGGCCGCGTTCTTCGTCTCCGGCGGGCGGGTGGACTGGTCCGCCGCCGTGGGACCGGCCACCGGGAGCCGCGGGAGGCTGGCGCTGCCCACGTACGCCTTCGAACGCCAGCGGTACTGGGTGGAGCCCGCGGCCGGCGGGGCCGTGGGCGGCGCCCCGGGCCCGGGCGCCGGCGAGGAGCCGCTGTGGGAGGCGGTCCGGCGAGGCGACGTGGCGGAGGTGGGCGCGCTGCTGGGGGTCGGCGCCGGAGCGTCGCTGGACGCGCTGGTGCCGGCCCTGGAGGCGTGGCGGCAGGAGTGCCGCGACCGGGGGGCGCTCGACGGGTGGCGCTACCGGGAGGTGTGGCGGCCGATCGGCGCCCGCGGCGCCGGCGGGCTGCCGGGACGGTGGCTGGTGGTGGCCGCGCCGGGAGCGCCGCGCACGGTCGTCGAGGGGCTGGAGCGGGCCGGGGCACAGGTGGTCGGCGCGGAAGCGGCCGAGGAGGGCGACGCCTCGGACGCGCTGGCGCGGTGGCTGGCCTCGGACCGGCCGGAGCCCGGCGCGGAACCGGCCCTGGAGTCCGGCGCGGAACCGGCCTCGGGGCCCGGGCCGGACGTGGCCGGCGTGGTGCTGGTGGCCGGTGACGCGGGCGCCGCCGACCTGCTCCGCGACCTGGCACGGGCCGTGGGAGAGCACGCGGCGGGCGCCCGGCTGTGGTGTGTGACCAGCGGCGCGCAGTCGGTCGGCGGGGACGAGCCGGTGTCGGCGGGCCTCGGCCGGGTGTGGGGCGCGGGTCGGGCGCTGGGCCGCGCGGTCCCGGAGCTGTGGGGCGGCCTCGTCGACGTGCCGGGAACGCCGGGCCCCCGGCTCGCCGACGACCTGGCCGGCGTGCTGCGGGGCGACGAGCCCGAGTGCGCGGTGCGCACGTCGGGAGTGTTCGTACGCCGCCTGGCGCGGGCCCCGCTGGGCGGCGCGGCCGCGGACCGGCCCTGGCGGCCGGGCGGCACCGTGCTGCTCACCGGCGACCCGGCCGGGCCCGCCGGTCACACGGCGCGGTGGCTGGCCGAGCGCGCCGCCGACCACCTGCTGCTGGCCGGCCCCGGCGCGGCGGACTCCGAGGTCGTGGCCGACCTCGCCGCGGCGGGCGCGCGGATCACGGCGGCGGACTGCGACCCGGCCGACCGCGACGCCCTGGCTGCGGTGCTGGCCCGGGTCCCGGAGGAGTTCCCGCTGGGTGCCGTCGTGCACACGGTCACCGGCGAGGACGGCCTGGCGGCGGCCTGGCGGCTGCACGAGCTGACCCGCGGCGCGGACCTGTCGGCGTTCGTGGTGTTCACCTCGGCCGCGCCGCCGCTGGGCGCCGCGGGGGACGGCGCCGCCGCCGAGGCGACGGCCCTGGTGCGGCACCGGCGCGGGCTGGGCCTGCCGGGCGTCGCGGTGGCGTGCGGCCCCTGGTCCGGCGGCGGGTCG